>JACCQX010000124.1 GCA_013813905.1 Chloroflexota bacterium | reverse complement strand
GTCGTCGCCACGTTCATCCTCGTGGTGATCGGCGCCATCACCCGTGGCACCGGCTCCGGCCTCGGCTGCCCTGATTGGCCGCTCTGCTACGGACAGTTGCTGCCGCCGCTGGGCGACGACGCCGCCTGGATCGAGTGGAGCCACAGGACGTGGGCCGCCACGGTGGGACTGCTCGTGGTAGCCGTCGCGCTCGTGGCCCTCCGCCACCATCGGCGCGACCGCACGCTGGTGCTGGCCTCATTGGGCGCGGTCCTGCTAACCGGCTTCCAAGCCTGGCTGGGCAAGATCACCGTCGAGACCGGCAATGCCGGAGAGTGGGTCACGGCGCATCTGGCGACGGCCATGGTCCTGCTGGTGCTGCTCATGTTCATCGCCATCCGGGGCCACTACCCGCGCAGCCTGACGCGTGGCGGAGGCAGCCAGCGGCTGACCCTGGTCCTCGCTTTCACCTCGGCCTGTGTCTACGCGCTGCTGCTCTTCGGGTCCCATGTGACGGCGACCGGTGCTGCGCTGGTCTATCTCGACTGGCCGTTCTTCCAGGGCCAGCTGCTGCCGTTGTTCGCGACGGACCCGGCCGTGGCCGCGCTCCAGATGAGCCACTTCCTCCATCGGCTGGTGGCGGCCGTCGTGGCCGTGATCCTAAGCTGGGCCTTCATCGTCGTCTGGCGTGCCGCGCGACGGGACCGGGCGCTCGGCGGCGGGCAGGGGCTGCTGGGCCTGGTGGGCACGGCCGCGGCGCTGTACGGCGTACAGGTCATCGTGGGCGCGCTACAGATCTTCACGCGCCTGGCGCCCTGGGCGGTGGCGCTCCACCTGGCGCTCGGTGCGCTGATCTGGGCTCTGGTGGCGGCGGCCACCATGATCGCCTACTACGAGGCTCGCACCAGCGCGCCGCGCGTCTCCGCTGATGGCGGCCGAGAGGCCGACGGGGACGATCCGGCCTCGCGCACGACGTGGCGGGAACGCGTCAACGCCTACGTGGCCCTGACCAAGCCACGCATCATCGAGCTGCTGCTGGTCACCACGGTGCCGGCCATGGTGCTGGCTGCGCGCGGCATCCCGCCGCTGGACCTGGTGTTCTGGACCCTGCTCGGCGGCACGCTGGCCGCCGGCTCCGCCAATGCCATCAACTGCTATCTCGACCGCGACATCGATCTGCTGATGAGCCGGACCCGCAAGCGCCCCCTGCCCGCCCACCGCGTCGCGCCGGAGGATGCGCTCGTCTTCGGCCTGGCGCTGGGCGTGGTGGCCTTCGCCGTGCTCGCCTTCTTGGTCAACCTCCTGGCGGCCTTCTTGACGCTCCTGGCCATCGGCTTCTACGTGGTGGTCTACACGATGCTGCTGAAGCGCAACACGCACCAGAACATCGTGCTGGGCGGCGCCGCCGGCGCCCTGCCGCCGGTCATCGGCTGGTCGGCCGTGACAGGGGACATCGGCCTGCCCTCGCTGGTGCTCTTCGCCATCGTCTTCTACTGGACGCCGCCGCACTTCTGGGCGCTCTCGCTGCGCCTGGCCAGGGATTACGAGGCGGCCAACGTGCCGATGCTGCCGGTGACACACGGGGTGCGCGAGACTACCCGGCAGATCGGCCTCTACTCGGGCCTCATGGTGGCGCTCACGCTGATCTTCTTCGCGGTCGCCCAGCGCGGCTTCATCTACCTCGCGGGGGCCGTCCTGCTGGGCGGGCTGTTCCTTTTCCAGGCCTTCTCGATGTGGCGCGAGGGCACCGACCAGCGGGCCATGCGCGTCTACCGCTATTCGATCACCTACCTCTCGGCGCTGTTCGCGCTCCTGGTCGTCGACGTCCTGGTCTTCCCTTTCGGGTGATCCGCGGGAACCTCAGGCTAGCCTTGGCGCCCGCGATCCTGGCACTGCTCCTTGCCGGCTGCGGGGGTGCGGTGACCCCCGTCCAGACAGTGGAAGGCATCGTGCTCGAGGTGGTCGGGGACTCGCCCGTCGACATCGGATCGTTCACCATCCGCACCGCCCAGGGAGAGCAGGTGCAGTTCTCACTCAGCGGCGTCGAGCTCGGCGATGATGGCTTCCCGGCCAGCCACCTGCGGGAGCACCAGGCCCTGGCGCAGCCGGTCCGGGTCACCTATCGGCTGGAGGGTCCGACGAACGTCGTAGTCCGTCTTGAGGACGCTGACTAGACGCCCACGGCCTGTCGCGCGCCGCGAGGCGAACTCTTCGGACGTCCTCCCGGTCCAGCCGAGCGTCGGCGCGCCGGCCCTCCGCCTCCTCCGCGCGCATCCAGGCCGCCACCATGACCACCACCGCCACCAGGAAGAGGCCGTCCCCGCCGACCCACATGATCCCGCCTGCCAGTTGCTGATCAGCCAGCGGCGAGGGACCCCAATCCCGCTGGAGGGTGGCGTAATGCGGGTAGAGGACGCCGGGTGCGGAGAAGATGGCCAGCGCCAGGAATGAGCTCCAGGGCATCCCCAGGAAGACGTACAGGACGCGCGCGGCGTGAGGCATCCGCCACGGGCTCGGGTCAGATCCGATGATCGGCCACCAGAAGAGCAGCCCCGCGCCCAGGAAGAGCGCGTGCTCCGCCAGATGCACGAAGACGTTCTCCAGCGCCGCATCGAAGAGCGGGCTGAAGTGGCTTCCGTACATGACCCCCGCGAAGACGACCCAGGCGAGCACCGGGAAGGAGATCAACCGCGCCGCTCGCGAGTGGAGCACCGGCAGTACCACCCTCTTCCGGGCGGCCGGGCTCACCACTCTCAGCAACAGTGTGATGGGGGCGCCCAAGACCAGGAGCGGTGCGGCGACCATCATCAGCAGCAGGTGCTGGACCATGTGCACGGAGAAGAGGGTCGTGTCGTACGTTGCGATGGGCGACTGGAGTGCCACGAAGAGTGCCAGCAGGCCGCCGTACCAGGCCAGCACGCGGCGTCGCGGGACGGGGTTGTCCGGGTGTGCCCGAGCCACCGAGCGGACGCCCGCCCGGTAGGCCAGGGCCAGCAACGCGATGGGCAGCCAGACGTGGACCTCCAGGGACCAGGCCGTGACGGCTGTCGCGGCGTCCAGCGGGGGCGGCGCAGCGCCGTGGGCGGCGACGGTCGCCGGAGCGAGCAGCAGGAGGCCCGGGACGAGGCCCGCGACCGCCCGAGGGTGAACGTGTCGAGGCATCACCCCGTATGATAGTCAGGCCCGTGTCGAGCCCAGTCCCAGGGAGTCGAATCGCCTTGACCAAGGCCGTCCGCCTGATGGAACCGAAGCGCCTTGCCAGCCTTCTGGCCATCGCCCTCGCTCTCGCGGGATGCGCTACCGAGTCCGGCTCCAGCATCGTCGGTGACGACCGTCCGCCCGGGTTCTTTCCGGGCGAGGTCGTCACGGAGCAGGGCCAGCTGACCGCCGGCCTGTACCTGCCTATCTTCCTCATCGCCGTGGCGGTCTTCGTGCTCATCGAGGGGCTGCTCATCTTCCTGGCCTTTCGCTTCCGCAGGCGCCCCACGGACGCTGACCTGCCCGCACAGACGCACGGCAACAACCTGTTGGAAGTGGGCTGGACGCTCATCCCGGCAATCATCGTGGCGGGGCTCTTCGTCGCCTCGATGAGCGTCCTGTTCCGCGTCGAGGCCCGCAGCGAGTCGCCGGCCGTGACGGTCGACGTGATCGGCTTCCAGTGGCAGTGGACCTTCGAGTACCCCG
>JACCQX010000047.1 GCA_013813905.1 Chloroflexota bacterium | reverse complement strand
GCCCAGGCGGGCGTGACCGTGGACGAGATCACCCTGGGCGACGGGGTCCTCGCTATCCAGCAGGGCGGTCAAACGACGCAGGCTCAGGTGCGCGTGACCGGCGAGGCGCTGCTCCTGGAGATGGCGGACGCCGAGCCGGTCGTGCTGCTGGCGCCCGCGCCCTCGGAGTCGTGGCGGCTCCAGGACGTTCGCGTCACGCCTGAGGGGATGGTGGTCGAGCTGACCGTCGATCTGCGCGGCCTCGCGGCCGAGGTGCTGGCGCCGGCGCCCTGAGTTGGTGGGCAAGGTCGGGGTCGAACCGACACGCCGCTCACGCGGCACCAGGTCCTAAGCCTGGCGCGTCTGCCATTCCGCCACTCGCCCGGAGCGGCAGTCTACCGCCCACGGAGCAGACGCTGCCTCAGCCGCTGAGCTTCTTGCCCACGGAGGTGGCGATCCGGTCGGCTGTGGAGGTGCTGCCCGGCCGCTCTTGCTCGCCGCTAGCGGTCGTGCGCTTGGCGTCCGCCGCGAAGAGCCTCTCGGCCAGCGCCTTGGTGCCCAGCGCGCCCAACGGACCGAGGAAGGAGTCGTATGTCTTCCAGAAGCTCTGGCGGGCATTGGCCGGGGCCTGCTGGGGCCGCTTCTTGCTCATCCAGTCGTAGAAGTCCTGCTCTAGGCGCTGACGTACCTCCTCCGCGTTCGAGGCGGTACGGTCGACCAGCTTCTCGACATCTCTGGGCAGGATGCCCTTGAAGCGGTCCTTCTTGGTCGGCCGGACGCGTCGCCCGACGGCTTGCAGCACTCGCTTGGGGCCGCCCACGGCGAGAAAGCCGGCGCCCCCGATCAGCCCCACGGTCTGGACCGGGTTGCGCTTGATCTTGGCCGGGATATCGACCGCGGAGCGCGTGGCCACACGCAGCTCATCCAGCTCGTGGCCTAGCTGCTTCCGCGCAGCGACTACCTCTTGGTGAGCTTGCTTCGTTGTCGCTGCCATTCCTGTCCCAACCAGCTACGGGTCTCATTGGCGGCGGCCATCGACTCAGTGGGCTTGAGCTTGCCGAACCGCTTGCCTGGATCGATGCCCTCGCGCTGCGCAAGGGCGGCCTGGAGAACGGGCCACGCCAGCAGGGCCAGCGTGACGCTGACCGCGACCGCGCCCTTGAGGTCGAACGTCACGGCGCCCATGATGGCGCCGAGGAAGACTCCCGCCAGGCCGCCCAACCCGAAGCCGCTCAGGGCGCCACCGACACCCCCAGCCTTCGCCCCGACCGCGAGACCAGCCAACCCCAGGATGATGAGCCCCACGGTGGCCCCCGACAGGATCGGGTAAGCCGTGACGATCGAGTCGCCGCCCAGCGCGAAGCCGAAGAGGGCACCGATGACCGCTCCGCCGACCAGGCCCCCGACCGCTCCCACCATGCCGGCTGACACACCGGCCAGCAGCCCCAGTACACCCATGACGACAGCCATAGCGATGAGGGTGACATGCAGACCGGCCAGCGCTGCTCCGTCCAGGCGCAGCACGGGCTCGAGTGCATCAGCCAGGGCCACGAAGGCGCTCCGCAGCACGTTGGACCCGAAGAGGGCGGAGAGAAGGACGCCGACGAGGACGGCGACCCCAAACGCCAGCAACGGCACCCGCGGCGAGTTGCCGATGAGCAGGAAGGCCAGCGCCACGATGACCCCGATGGTCGCCAGTGAGCCATGCAGGAGGCCCCAGCCGATCGAGCCGAAGAGCCACTCGCCAAGGAAGAGCCACGTACCGGTGTACAGCAGCGTGCTCAGCAGGAGGGCCAGTCCCAACATCACGCCTACCAGCAAGGCGATGATCTTAGCTTCCGCGAGGATGACGCCGATCTCGGTCTTGAGCAGCCCGACATGCGCGGAGAGGAGCCCGCGGGCGGTGACCTTCACCCGCCCGATCTGCTCCCGGACCCCGGGCGCGGGCGGGGTCGGGGGCGCTTGCGGACGTTGACCGCTCGCGCGGGTGCCACTCGGCGGCGTGCCACCCGGCCGACCGATCGGCGTCGAGGGCGGCACTGGGGTCACCGGTGGTGCCGAGCGGGGAGGCGGCGCGGCGCTGCTCACTACGGTCTGGTCTGAAGGGCTCGGCGGGCGTTCGGACGTCAGGGCTTTGCCTCGCTGTACTTGTTGGCGATGGCAGGATACCAAGCCCCGCGCGTACGGTGGCCGTTACGGGCGATCGCCCAGACCTTGCGGTCCCCGGTCAGCTGAGTCTGAGGTCGCCGTTGACCAGCCGCTCCCCGATGTCGAAGAAGCCGTAGACCCGACGGTACCCGGCGTCCGAGGGCCGTGGCAATCGCCCTGTGGCCAAGTGCCAGAGCCGTCGCTCGAGCTCCTCGATGCGGCCCGCCAGCTCGCCAGGTGACCGCGGCGCCGCGATGTCGGCGTAGGTTCGTCTTCCGGCTGGATACCGCACCGACGGCGCGGGGGTGGCCGGCATAAGTGCGAACACCAGACGTGCGTGCTCCAGAGCAGCGAATCCCCGTCCGGAAGACGTGGCCAGAGTCCGTTCGCCTCCAGCGCCTGCGCGCGCTCGCATCGCCTCGATAAGAGCGGCGCGCGCCTCGGCGGCGTCGCGCGGCTCGGGCAACCCCAGGCCGCCCACCAGCACGAGAGCACGCAGCTCAGCGAGGTTCGTCTCGGTCGCCCGAAGACGCACTCGGAAACCTGCCTCGACATCCTCGATGTGGGGCAACGTCTCGGTGGCCAGCACCTCGCTGGCACCCGCGGGCAGGTCGCCGGTCTCGGTGAGCGCATGAAGCAGCGCGAGGGTCCGCCCGAAGACGACCCCCAGGCGATCGAATTCGATGAATCCGCTCGGTCCGATCCGGTCCATGATGCGTTCCAGTATCCGTCCCGATAGAGGGAGGACGTCAAGTC
>JACCQX010000053.1 GCA_013813905.1 Chloroflexota bacterium | reverse complement strand
AGACCGAGGGTCGGCTCGTCGAGGAAGAAGATCCACGGATCGTTGAGGAGGCCGCGCGCGAAGTTGAGCTTCTGGCGCTGGCCGGTGGAGAGGGAGGAGACCTTCTGGACGCGCTGCTCCTGGAGGCCGACCAGATCGATCAGCTCATCCACACGCCGCCAGCCTTCGCGCGCGCCGACGCCGTAGAACTGGCTGAACATCCAGAGTTGTTCGCGTACCTGAAGGAGGCCGTAGCCCGATTGCTCCCCGCCCGAGACGATGTTCATGATCCGGCGGATCTGGGCGTGCTGCCGGGAGACGTCGAAGCCGAACACCTTCGCGCTGCCCGACGTAGGCAGAAGCAGCGTGGTGAGGATCTTGATGAGCGTCGTCTTGCCCGCGCCGTTGGGGCCGAGCAGCCCGAAGAACTCGCCGGGCGCGACCTCCAGGTCGATGCTCTCTAGCGCGACGATGGGTGCCGGCTTGGCCTTGTAGACGCGGCGCACGTCGCGCGCGTCGATGGCCAGCGGGGTGGACGGAGCGGACACGATGAACCCTCTCACAGGAGGTCGAGACTGGACGGCAGGTCGGGACTGGACGGCAGGACGGGACTGGACGCGCGCCGCCCGACAGCACGGCGACCGTGGCTCCCTTCCGGACCGTGAAAGGCGTGGCGTCGCCGGTCCGTGGTGGGAACGCAACGCATCCTAGCGAAAACACACGGACCAGTGTCGATCTTTGTTCTCCCCGCCTGGGTCGCGTGTGCTGGGCGCGGTCGCGCGTCGTACGCCGGATCGCGTGTCGTCCAGCTTCCACCACCTATTCGCGGGGGTGATGGTATGTGCGGCGCGATCCGCTATCGGCGCTCCCGCAAGCGTGGCCGTTGCACCAACCCTCACCGGGGATGATCAGTGGTGCTTCTGGGGATTCGAAGCCGCCTACGATCACCGGGCGTTATGAGTGGTGATCCTGGCAGTCCCCGCCGGGGGAAGCTGCCGGCGGCGGCAACCACCACGATGGCGGACCTGCGCGTCGCCGCCGCTTCGAGCTCGTAGCTACGGTCCTGCCGCGAGCGCTCCTGCGAGTTCCGCCGCGACCCGAGCGTTGTTCTCGATGAGGGCCAGGTTGGCGGCCACCGACCGACCTTCGGTCAGGTCGGCCACGCGCGCGAGGACCCAGGGCGTGCTGCGTGGTCCATGAACGCCGGCCGCGGCGGCCTCCTGCTCGGCTTGCTCGATGGCCGCCCGCGCGTCTTCACGAGGCAGCGCCCCATGGGCCGGGATGGGCACGCAGAACAGGATGCCCGCGCTCAGCCCGAGGCCGCGCTGGCGTCGGAGGAGTGCCGCCGCTTCATGCGCGGAGTCGACGCGCTGCGTCAGTCGGATCCCCGAGCGGACGCTGAAGAAGCCCGGTAACTCGTCAGTGCCCCAGCCCACCACGGGGATCCCACGAGTCTCGAGCACCTCCATCGTGCGCGCCACGTCCAGGATGGACTTGGGACCGGCACAGATGACCGCCACAGGCGTGCGCGCCAGTTCCTCCAGATCGGCCGACACGTCCATGGATCGCTCGCCGCCCCGATGCACACCGCCGATGCCACCCGTGGCGAAGACTTCGATGCCGGCCAGCTGAGCGGCGATCATCGTGGCGGAGACGGTCGTACCGGACCAGCCATCTCTGTCCAGCGCGGCGGCCAGGTTCTGGCGAGTGACCTTCCAGGCGTCCTCGGCCCGGGCGAGATCCTCCAACTCAACGCGTGCCAGGCCCACGCGAATGGCACCTCCGACGATGGCCACCGTGGCCGGCACCGCCCCACCAGCGCGAACAGCGTCCTCGGCGCGCTCGGCTGCCAGCAGGTTGTCCGGATGCCGGAGACCGTGCGTGATGAGGGTCGATTCGAGCGCCACGACCGGCTGTCCCGCCGCCAGGGCCGCCTCGACCTCCGGAGCCACCTGGAGCCCGGGCGGGCGGGCATCGTCCGCCCGCGCGCCGCCGGCCGTGTTCATCGGTCAGGCAGATCGGAACGGGGCAAACGAAGCAGGGCGCCGGCCGCCCGATGACCGGCCACCGCTGCGCGGCGCAGGGAGCCCGCATCCCGCGGCAGCGTGGCGCCGCTCGGCGCACTCCCGCCGCTCTGGGAACTGGCGCCGCTCGGCGCACTCCCGCGGCCCGACTGCTTCAGCATGGAGAGTAGGAAACCAGCGTCGAACGCGTCGCCCGCGCCCGTGGTGTCCCGTGCCGCGATGCGCGGCGTGGCCACGGTCAGGCGGAGCACCTCCGCGCTATCCCCCGCGCGCGCCAGCACGCGGCAGCCAGCCACGCCTTCCTTCACGACCACGATGGGTGCCACGCGAAGCAGCCGCTCCTCCTGTCGCTCCCCGGTGAGTGCGGCCACCTCGCCGCCGTTCCCGAACACGATCGTCGGTCGAAGCTCGGTCAGGATCTGCCACGCTCGACGCCGGCCCATGGCCAGCAGTGGCGCTCGGGACGAGAGGTCCACCGAGAGCAGCGCTCCTCGCCCCTGGGCGATGGCCGCTCCCCGCATGGCCGCACCCGCCAGCGGATGAGTGAACAGTGAGTAGCCCGGTAAGTGGAGTAGGTCGCACGCTCGGAACCACGCCTGGTCCAGGTCGGCGGCGTCCAGCGCGTCCGCCGCGCCGCGTTCCACCAGGAAGGACCGCTCGCCATCAGGCCGGATCAGCGCCACGAGGCGAGCGGTCGGATGGGACACGGCCACGGCGTGGACCACCACTCCTTCGGCGCGCATCGCGGCCGTCAAGCGGCGCGCCCAGTGGTCCTGCCCCACAGCGCCGATGAACGTGGCCCGACCGCCCAGTCGCACGAACGTTCGTGCCGTGTTGGCGGCAGAGCCGCCGGCGCGAAAGCGGACCGTGCCCGAGACGTCCGAAGCCGGCTCCAGCGGTCCGTCCCCGCGCGCCACGATATCCAGCACCAGGTCGCCCAGCACGACGATGCGCGCGCTCCTTGCGCCAGCGCCGCGCCGCAGGCTCATCCGTGATGCCGCTGAGAGGGACAAGGCCGACCTCGCTGCCGGGGCGTTGACTCCTGGCCCCTATCATGGCGACACATGACCGTGACCGCCCGACCCACCCCGACGACGGATCACCGACTGGCTGTCGACACCATCCGCACGCTTTCCATCGATGGCGTGCAGCAGGCCAACAGCGGCCATCCCGGAGCGCCGATGGGCGCCGCGCCCATGGCCTATGTGCTGTGGACGAGATTCCTCCGCCACGCGCCCACCTCCCCCGACTGGTTCGACCGCGACCGCTTCGTCCTGTCGGCAGGCCACGCCAGCATGCTGCTCTACTCGCTGCTCCACCTGACCGGCTATGACTTGGCCCTTGATGAGCTGAAGCAGTTCCGCCAGTACGGTTCGCGCACGCCGGGACATCCCGAGTACGGGCTCACGCCGGGCGTCGATGCCACCACCGGGCCGCTGGGCCAGGGCTTCGCCAACGCCGTGGGCATGGCCATCGCCGAGCGGCGCCTCGCGGCGGAGTTCAACCAGCCCGGGCACCAGCTGATCGATCACTGGACGTACGGCATCTGCTCCGACGGCGACCTCCAGGAGGGACTCTCAGCCGAGGCGGCCAGCCTGGCCGGACACCTGCGCTTGAGCAAGCTGGTCTTCCTGTGGGATGACAACCACGTGCAGCTCGACGGCCCGACCGGCATGGCCTGGTCGGAGGACGTGCTGAAGCGCTTCGAGGCCTACGGCTGGGACACCCGTCGGGTGGAGGATGGCACCGATCTCGACGCCATCGAGGCGGCCCTGGCGGCCGCCCGGGAAGACGCTCGGCCGAGTCTCATCGCGGTCCGCACCGAGATCGGCTATGGATCGCCCAACCGTGAGGGCACGCAGAAGGCGCACGGCTCGCCGCTCGGCCCGGATGAGGTGCGGCTCACCAAGGAGGCCTACGGCTGGGATCCGGAGCAGTCGTTCCACATCCCGGAGCCGGCTCTGAGGCTGTTCCGCGGAGCCGTGCCGCGCGGCGAGGAGCTCCTGAGCGATTGGCGATCCCGTTTGGAGGCATACACAGAGGCACACCCCGCCGAAGCTCAGGAGCTACAGCGACGCATGACCGGCACGCTGCCGGACGGTTGGGACAGCGAGCTGCCGCGCTACGAAGTGGGCGACGCGGTCGCCACGCGCAACGCCTCGAACGAGACGCTACAGGTCCTGGGCGCCGTGCTGCCGGAGCTCTTCGGTGGCGCGGCCGATCTCTCGGAGAGCAACCTGACCGACATCAAGGGCGCAGGCGAGTTCCAGGCCGAGGAAGCCGGCCGCAACATCCGCTTCGGCGTCCGCGAGCATGCCATGGGCGGAGCCGTCAACGGCATCGCCTATCACGGCGCGCTGATGCCCTACGCCGGCACTTTCCTCAACTTCAGCGACTACATGCGCGGCAGCGTGCGGCTGGCGGCCCTCTCGCGGTTGCACGTGATCTACGTCTGGACGCACGACTCGGTCGGTCTCGGCGAGGACGGACCGACGCACCAGCCGGTGGAACACTACGCATCGCTGCGGGCCATGCCCAACCTGTGGTTCCTGCGGCCGGGCGATGCCAACGAGGCCGTGGCCGCGTGGCGCCTCGCCGTGGAGCGCCGCGACGGTCCGATCGCGCTGGCCTTCACCCGCCAGAAGCTGCCCACGCTGGCCCGCACGGCGGAGCTGGCCGCCGAGGGTGTCTCGCGTGGGGCCTACGTGCTGGCCGATGCCACCAACGAGGAAGGCGACCCGGCGCAGCCCGATCTGATCCTTCTGGCCACCGGCTCCGAGCTACAGCTGGCCATGGCCGCGCGCGAGGAGCTCTCCCGTGAGGGCATCCGGACACGCGTCGTGTCGATGCCCTGCTGGGAGCGTTTCGAGGAGCAGGAGGGGCGGTATCGCGACGAGGTCCTGCCCGTCGAGTGCACCAAGCGCGTGAGCATCGAGGCGGGCGCGTCGCTCGGTTGGGACCGCTGGGTGGGGCCGGAGGGCGCCATGATCGCCATCGAGCGCTTCGGCGCATCGGCCCCGGCGCAGGACATCTTCGAGCGCTTCGGCTTCACCGTCCAACGCGTCGTCGAGGTGGCACGCGGTGTCCTCACCGGCGATCTTCAGGGGGTCGTCTCGCCGGCACCCGATCATGTCGGGCCCGGCGAGGTCCCGGAGCACAAGGCTGAGCCGGGTGGGCAGGGCGTCCCCGGCGATCGCGGAGCCACGGAATGACCGACGCGCCGGCCACGCCCGTCTCGCGAGCCTCGGCGTCGGGGGCACCCTTCGATCTGCCTCTGCGCCTCCCCGACGCGCTGCGCGGTCCCGTGGAAGAGGCCATCACGCGCGCCGTGGCGGGCCGCTGGGCGGAACGCCTGTGGGCCCGCGACGCGGCCCTCTGGTCCGACGATGCAGGGGTGCAGGAGCGCATCGCCCATCGGTTGGGTTGGCTGGACGCACCTGACGCCTTCGCCGAACGCGCCGCCGAGCTCACGGCCTTCGGGCTCGGCGCGGCCAGCGAGGGCTTCGGCCGAGCGCTCGTCTGCGGCATGGGCGGTTCGTCGCTTGCCCCCGAGGTCCTCGCCCGATCGTTCCCGATGTCCGAGCACGGCATCGCGGTGTCGGTGCTCGACTCGACCGACCCGGCAGCCGTGCGACGGGCCACGTATGAGGCCGGCCCGGAGACCTCGCTCTATCTGATCGCCTCCAAGTCGGGTACGACCACCGAGACGCTCGCCTTTTTGGCTCACTTCTGGGAGCGCGCGGAGGCGGTCCACGGTCGTGCCCCCCAGTCACGTGCCGGCGAGCATTTCGTGGCCATCACCGATCCGGGCAGGAGCCTGGAGGCCATCCCCGACACTGATGCCTTCCGCAGCGTGTTCCTCAATCCCGAGGACGTGGGCGGTCGCTACAGCGCATTGACCTACGTGGGCCTCGTGCCGGCGGCGCTGCTGGGGCTGGATCTTGATGAGCTGCTGCGCGACGCGCGCCTCATGGCCGAGCGGTGCCGTGCCGCGGACGCAGCCAATCCGGGCGTGTGGCTCGGGGCGACGCTGGCTGCGTTGGCGCGCCGCGGCCGTGACAAGCTGACCTTCGTCATCGAGCCCGAGCTAGTCTCCCTGGGAGCCTGGCTGGAGCAGCTCATCGCGGAGAGCACTGGCAAGCAGGGCACGGGCGTCATCCCCGTCGATGGTGAGCCGCTGGGCGATCCCGCGGTCTACGGCACCGATCGTGTCTTCCTGCGGCTGGGCCGTTTCACCGGGGATGCCTGGCAGACCGCCACGGACGCGTCCCTCGAGGCGCTCGCCGCCGCCGGGCATCCGGTCATCGACCTGGGCCTCGAGGACGGGGAGTGGCTGGGCGGCGAGTTCTTCCGCTGGGAGTTCGCCACGGCCATCTGCGGCGCCGCGCTGGGCATCGACCCCTTCGACGAGCCCAACGTCACGGAGTCCAAGGACAACACGCGACGGGTGCTGGAGGCGTTCGCCCAGAACGGCACGCTGCCGGTGGATCCGCCGCTCGCCGAAGCGGGTCGCTTGCGTCTCTTCGGGGATGCGCCGCTGCGCCTCTCAGAGCCGGCCACGGACCTGGTCTCGGAGCTGCGCCGCCACCTGGCGCGAGCCCGGCCGAAAGGTTACCTGGCGCTGCATGCCTATCTCCACGCCACGCCTGAGCGGGACGCCGCGCTGCGCGACCTCCAGCGCCTGCTCCGCGATGGCACGGGGCGTGCCGTGACGCTGGGCTATGGGCCGCGCTTCCTCCACTCCACCGGCCAGTTGCACAAGGGCGGCACGCCTTCGGGCTGCTTCCTCCAGTTGGTCGCGCAGCACCCCATCGACCTGCCGATCCCGGGGCGAGACGAGACGTTCGGAGTGCTCATCGACGCCCAGGCGCTGGGCGACTTCGCCTCGCTCGAATCGCACGACCTGCCGGTGGTGCGCCTCGACCTCTCGGGGGATCCGGACGCCGGGCTGGCCGAGCTGCGGGCAGCCCTGGAGCAGGCGCTCAGCTAGAGGAGGGACCGGTGGACCTGGCGATCGTCGGACTGGGCCGCATGGGCGCCAACATGGCGCGACGCCTTCACGGGGCGGGGCACCGGGTCGTGGCCTACAACCGGTCGCGTGACAAGACCGAGGAGATCGTGGCCGAGGGACTGCAGGGGGCCTACACCCCCGCGGAGGTGGTGGAGATGCTGCCGGCGCCGCGTGTGGTCTGGCTGATGGTGCCGGCCGGCGACGCTACGGAGGCCACCCTGCACGAGTTCGCGGAGCTGCTGGCGCCGGGCGACACGCTGGTGGACGGCGGCAATGCCAACTTCCATGACTCTCGTCGCCGGCACGAGGATCTCAAGGCGAGGGGCATCCACTTCGTCGATGCGGGCATCTCCGGCGGGGTCTGGGGCCTGACCAACGGCTACGGCACGATGGTCGGCGGCGACCCTGAGGCCGTCGCGCCGCTCGAACCGGTGTTCCGGGCGCTTGCGCCGGAGGGCGGCTATGTTCATTGCGGACCGCCCGGCTCAGGGCACTACACCAAGATGGTCCACAACGGCATCGAGTACGGGCTCATGCAGGCCTACGCCGAGGGCTTCGAGATCCTCCACGCCTCCGAGTACCCGCTGGACCTGGAAGCCATCGCCAAGGCCTGGCAGCACGGCACGGTCATCCGCTCCTGGCTCCTGGAGCTGGCCGGTCTCGCCTTCGAGCAGCACGGTGAGGCGCTGGCTGACATCCGGGGTTGGGTGGCCGACTCCGGTGAGGGTCGCTGGACCGTGCAGGAGGCCATGGACCTGGACGTTCCGGCGCCCATCATCACGCTCTCGCTGCTGGCGCGCTTCCGCTCGCGACAGGAGGAGAGTTACGGGGCCAAGGTGCTGGCCGCGCTGCGCGCCCAGTTCGGCGGTCACGCGGTGAAGACCACGGACGAGGCCGGCTGAGCGTGGCTGCCGGCAAGACAGCCAAGCCGAGCGCGACGGCAGAGGCGCGGCCCAAGGGTCCCCCGGCCAGGACGCAGCCCGGTACCTCGCCCGCAGCACGATCGCGCGACGCGCTACACGTCTACCGCGCGGATACCTCTACCGAGCCGGAGAACCCGCTGCGCGCCGGCACGCGCCTCGAGCGCATCCCGCAGCCCTGCATCCTGGTCGTCTTCGGCGCCACGGGGGACCTGGCGCAGCGCAAGATCCTGCCCGCCATCTACAACCTGCGGCGCGCCGGCCTGCTGCCGCCAGAGTCGGCCGTGCTGGGCTTCTCCCGGCGGAGCCTCAGCGACGACGACTACCGCGATCTCGCACGGGAGGCCATCGTGGCCCATTCCCGGGTGCCGCTGGAAGAGGGCATCTGGGACGACTTCGCCGAGAGCATCCACTACCAGCAGGGCGAGTTCGGCGATCGGCCCGACTTCAAGGTGCTGGAGGAGCGACTGGAGCAGGTAGATGCCGCGCGGGGCACCCACGGCAACAGGCTCTACTACCTGGCCACGCCACCCTCCGCGTACACGCAGATCGTGGGCAACCTGGGCAGGGTCGGCCTGGATCGCCAGCAGGAGGGTTGGGCGCGCATCGTCATCGAGAAGCCCTTCGGCCACGACCTCGGTTCGGCGCGTGATCTCAACGACGCGGTCATGGGCGTCTTCGATGAGTCGCAGGTCTACCGCATCGATCACTACCTGGGCAAGGAGACGGTGCGAAACCTGCTGGTCTTCCGCTTCGGCAACGGGATCTTCGAGCCGCTCTGGAACCGGCGCTACGTGGACCACGTGCAGATCACCGTGGGTGAGGACCTGGGCGTGGAAGGCCGCGGCGAGTTCTACGAACAGGCCGGCGCGAGCCGCGACATCCTGCAGAACCACATGCTCCAGTTGCTCAGCCTGGTGGCCATGGAGCCGCCCATCGCCTTCGAGGCGGACGCCTTGCGGGACGAGAAGGTGCGCGTGCTGCGCGCCATCGATCCGAGCTGGACCGCCGCTCGAGTCCGCGGCCAGGTCGTGCGGGGGCAGTACAGCGCGGGCTGGTCGGCCGATCACAAGGTGGTCGGTTACCGCCAGGAGCCGGAAGTGCCGCCCGATTCCCGCGTGGAGACCTTCGTGTCCCTCAAGCTGGAGGTCCAGAACTGGCGCTGGGCGGACGTCCCGTTCTACCTGCGCACCGGCAAGCGGTTGCCCAAGCGCGCGACGGAGATCGCCATCCACTTCAAGCAGCCGCCCTTGATGCTGTTTCGCGACGCCAGCACGAATCCAGAGCCGAACCTTCTGGCCATGCGCATCCAGCCTGACGAGGGCATCCTGCTGCGCTTCGCGGCCAAGGTCCCGGAGCTGGGCCTTGACGTGCGCAGCGTGAACATGGACTTCACCTACGGCACCTCGTTCATGAAGGACGCCCCGGAAGCGTATGAGACGCTGCTCCTAGACGCGATGCTGGGCGATGCCTCGCTGTTCACGCGAGCCGACGAGGTGGAGGCGGCCTGGGGCATCGTCTCGCCCATCATCGACCAATGGCGTGAATGGGACGAGGCCGAGGCGGACGGCACGGGCCCCTCGGAGGAGGAGGTCGCAGGCACCCTGGCTGACGGGCTGGGCACCGGCATCTGCGCCTACGACGCCGGCACCTGGGGACCGGCGGCGGCCGATGAGCTCATCGAGCGGGACGGCCGGCGCTGGCGACGGCTTTGAGCATTCCGACGGCCGACCATCCGGCCACCCTGGAGACGACCACCACCCGCTGGCATGCCCGCTCTACCAGCATCAGCGACACCGTCCACCAGCTCGCACTGATCTGGAGTGGCGCGGCGCGGGAGTCGCAGACGGCGCCAGCGAGCGCCACGGAACGGGCTGATGCCCACGGGCGCGCCACGCCGGACGAGGGTCGCGACGTCCGGGTGCGCATGCGCACGAGCGTGCTTACGCTGGTGGTGGTCGCAGGACGCCCGGAGATCGCCGAGCGGGCGATGTCCATCGTCAACGCGCTCGCCTCGCGCCATCCGTCGCGGGCCATCGTGCTGTCGCCGGGCGATCCGGACGGGCCGACCACCTTCGACGCGCACATCTACGCCGCTTGTCACCTGTCCGCATTGAGCGGCGCCGAGGTGTGCACGGAAGAGATCCTGGTCAAGACCGGCGGAGAGCTGTCGCAACATCTCGCGACGGTCGTCGCGCCGCTGCTCATCCATGACCTGCCCGTCGTCCTCTGGTGGCCGGGTGATCCACCGTTCGCCAGCCGCCACTTTCGGGATCTGGCGGCGGCATCGGACGGGCTGCTGGTCGACTCGGGGTCCTTTCGTGATGACGGCTCGGGGGGTCTGCGCGGGATGTCGGCGGTGGCCGAGGACGGGCACTCGGTACACGACATCGGCTGGATGCGTCTCAGCCTGTGGCGGGAGCTGCTGGCCGGACTCTTCGATCATCCCCTCCTGACCGGCGAGCTGGGCAACGCGCGCCAACTGCGGCTGGACTTTGCCCGCCCCGGATCGGCGGTACGCATCTCCAAGGCGGCCTGTTTCGCGGGCTGGCTGGCCGCGATGCTGAACTGGCGCATCGACAAGCCCCTTCGTGCTGATTCGGACTCGGACCGGATCAGCGGGGCCTTCCGGCATGGTCGAAAGGTGATCCCGGTCGAGTTCCGGCCGGTGCGGGCCGGTCTGGGACCGTCGATGCAGACGGCCGGCTCGCTGGTCCGCGTGGAGCTGGAGCTGGCCCATGGCCGAGTCGTGACGCGCGCCCGGGTCACGCGCCAGGCGGATCATCTCCTCGCCACCGCCGATTGGAACGGGGCACAGGTGGCCAGGCGGGCGGGGCGGCTGGAACCGTTCGAGGAGGCTCCCTTCCTGGCCGAGTCGCTGGATCGCACGGCCCACGACCCCATCTTCGAGATGGCACTCGATCGCGCCGTCGAGCTGACGGCATCGCTGTGAGCGACCAGCCGGGCGAGGTCGTCGTGCTCACGGACGCTGACGCACTCGCCGTCGACGCAGCGGACCGGCTGAGCGCGTGGCTGGCCGAGGCCGAAGCGGAAAGGGGTGTGGCACACGTGGCGCTGACCGGCGGCTCGTCCGCCACGGGTCTCTACAAGGAGCTACGGGCGCGGCCGGCGGAGGCGCTCGACTGGTCACGCGTGCACCTCTGGTGGGGCGACGATCGGTACGTGCCACTGGACCATCCCGACTCCAACGCCGGAACCGCCTATTCGCTGCTGGGCATCGGCGAGGTGGCCGGTGCCGGCGTTGCTGCAGCCGAACGCGTGCCGGTACCGGCGATGAACGTCCACCCGATGACGAACGGCGAGGGCGGCGCGGCACGCGCGGCCGAGCGCTATGAAGAGGAGATCCGAGGGAACCTGCCGGCCGATGACGAAGGCCGGCCGATCTTCGATGTGATCCTCCTGGGCATGGGTCCAGACGGTCACATCCTGTCCGTCTTCCCGGGCAGCGCGGCGCTTGAGCCGGACGTTCCCGCCGTGATGCCCATCCCGGCGCCGAACCACGTCGAGCCGCATGTCGAACGGGTGACCCTGACGCCGGGAGCGCTTCCCGCGGCACGGCACATCCTGGTCATGGTGCCGGGAGCGGCCAAGGCGGAGATGGTCCGCCAGGTGCTTGAGGGAGAGCGTGATCCTCGCCGCTGGCCGGCCCGACTGGCCGTGCTGCCCCAGGCCACGTGGCTGCTGGACACCGGCAGCGCGGCCCAGCTGAAGGCGGAGAAGGCGTAGGGCGCCTGCTGAGGGAAGTGCCGGGAGGCCCTTCAAGGTGGCGATGCAAGCCACATTGGCATATCGAGGCTTGGCGGGGCCTAAGGATCTGGGAGCACCGTCTTCGAGGGTCCTGGGCCCGGCAGTCGACGCCAACCTGGCTTACATTCCGGCGCTCAAGGGTTCCGCGAACGTCATCCCTCTCTCACCGCCTCGCGAGGGCGCCGCGCGGCCCCTACGCTGGGCGGCGTGGACGACGCCTTCTTCCTCGCGGCACTGTTCTTTGGGACCGCCATCCTCTACTCCTCGGTGGGGCACGCGGGAGCATCGGGCTACCTCGCGGGGATGGCGCTGGTCGGCCTGCCCCAGGCGGTCATGAAGCCGACGGCCCTGGTGCTGAATCTGCTGGTGGCCAGCGTCGTTACCGTGCGCTTCCACCGAGCAGGCCTCGTCGAGTGGCGGACGCTGGCGCCGTTCGTTCTCGGCTCGGCGCCGTTGGCCTTCGTGGGTGGTGGCATCTCGCTGCCGGGAAACGTCTACCGGGTGCTGGTGGGGATCGTGTTGCTAGTGGCCGCCGGGCGCCTGTTGCAGACGGCCATCCAGACGGCCACCACCGACTGGACCGTCGTGAAGTCCCCGAAGCGTCCCCGGCATCCCATCGTGGCCGTCAGTGTGGGCGGGGTGATCGGCTTGCTGGCGGGACTGACCGGGACAGGCGGCGGAATCTTCCTGACGCCCGTGCTCGTGCTCTCGGGCTGGGTGGAGGTACGGACCGCGGCCGGCATGTCAGCCGCCTTCATCTTGATCAACTCCGCGGCCGGGCTGGCTGGGAACGTCGCGAGCGTGCAGTCGGTGCCGGCCGCCGTGCCCCTTTGGGGCATGGCCGTCCTGGCAGGCGGCTTCATCGGATCTGGCCTGGGCAGCCGTCGACTTGGCACGCCCGCGCTACGAGGTCTGCTGGCCGTGGTGCTGCTCGTGGCCGGCGCGAAGCTCATCCTGGTGGGCTGAGTCAGGTACCCATCATCCGGACGGGCGCTAGAGTGACGAGGCGCTAGAGTGACGAGGGGACGCACCCACCCAGAGGTACAAGCATGCTGGCCCGCTTCTTCACGCGGCTGATCGACGCCCAAGGGATCTGGGCTCGACCCCTGGGGGGCTTCGTGCAGCGCATCCTGAAGGCTATCTTCGGACCGCTGCATCTGGTCAAGGACTTCCTCAACGGGAAGTGGCTGGGTCACTCGCTCCACGCGGCGTTGAGCGACCTGCCCATCGGCATCTACACGCTGGTCCTCGTCTTCGACGTGCTCGGCCAGCGCGAGGCGGCGGGCATCGCGTTATTCCTGGGCATCCTGGCGCACGCCGCCGCGGCCGTGGCCGGGTTCGCCGATTACACCGACACGGACGGGCGGCCGCGCATGGTAGCCACCGTCCACTCGACGCTGATGTCCGTGGCCATCGTCATCTACATCGCCTCGCTGGTGATGCGTTCGAACAGCGGCGACCAGACGGTCCCGATCGTCCTCTCCTTCGTGGGCTACGGCCTGGTCACGGCGGGTGCGTACGTGGGCGGGGAGGTCGCCTACACGCTGGGCAACATGGTCAACCGGCACGCCTGGCGATTCATGGGCGCGGGCAAGTGGCAGGCCCTCGACGTGACGGAGATCGCTGAGGGAGTGCCGGTCAAGGCCAAGGCCGGTGCCCAGACGCTTGTCCTGGTACGTCAGGGCGAGACGATCCACGCGCTGCACGACACGTGCGCCCATGCCGGCGGGCCGCTGTCGGAGGGCACGATCGTGGACGGCTGCATCGAGTGTCCCTGGCACGGCTCGCGCTTCGAGCTCGTCACCGGCTACAGGAAGCGCAGCCCTACCACCTATGACCAGCCGCGCTTCGAGGTTCGCGTCAGCGAATCGGGCGGCTGGGAGGCCCGACGCGTGACCAGCGGCAGCGCCGGCACCGGCGAACACTAGCAACTAGCCGCAGAGCTGCTTCCGACGATCGGCTACCGTGCCGGGACGCACCATCGCGCTGGAAGGGGACGATCCGTCACGATCGACGAACAGGAAGCCGCTGCGATGCGGACTTCGGTGGTCGCCGCGGGCGAAGAGGTGCTATCGGGCGATCGTGGCGCTGCGGCAAGCCATGTAGTCGAGCGTGGCGAAAGCGGCCGATCGGCCGCGCGTGGTCCAGTAGCTGCTCTGAAGGCCGTTCTTGTTCACTCATCGTGACGAATCGCTCCGCTTGGTCACTTGCGATACGGTGTCTGGGGCATCCCCTTCTAGCAAAGCGAGGTACACGGTGGAACAGCAGACGGAACAGCGGATCCTGATCCGCGAGGTCACCCAGGTGCAGGCTTCCTGGACGGAGGCCGAGCGCGGCGCGCCCGGCGCGTTCACGCTCCAGCTCATCCTCGATCACGGAGCAGATGAGTATGTCCTGCGTCCCACCGCCGAAGACTCTGACGTGATCCTCAAGTTGATCAAGCGCAGTGACAAGGCGATGTTCGACCTCGACCGCAAGGTCCTCATCTTCGGCAGCATCTCGGTCGACTGAATAGGGCGCTGCGGC
>JACCQX010000049.1 GCA_013813905.1 Chloroflexota bacterium | reverse complement strand
AGGCTCTCGTTGTAGCGATAGATGGCGCTGTACAGCCAGCCCACCGCCTCAGCCGTGGGAACGTCGGAGTTCGCGTTCGTCAGCTGGGTGATCTGGCCATCGAGCGCGTACACCAGGGTGCCTTCCGGGGCGGGTGAGCCCATCGACGAGCCGGGCGGAGCGGACTCATCCGGCGGCGCGCTGGCGGGCGCGCTCGCAGGCGGCACTACTGGAGGGGCTTGCGTCGCGGTCCCGCCCGTGCAGGCGGCCGCTACCATCATGATCGAGGCCCACACTGCGAGGCCTCGCCGAGTCCGGAGACTCATCAAAGTCCATCCTCCTCTGTCGGGCGTCGTTGGCCAGGTGGCTCGATCGCCCCGTTCACCCGCTGGTCACCCCGCCACGCGCGCAACCGAGCGCACGTCTCCCACGGAGTGGCCAGAGGTGGCAGCATTATAGGTTGGCGCGTCCCACGAGTGTCAAGGCGGGCGGCCCCGCCGTTACGCGTCCGTAATGTGGCCTAGGTGGGACAGGGCGTCCCTGCCCCGGTCATCGGACGCCAGCGCAGCTCCGGCTTGCGGGCCGCCGACGCTTCGTCGAGTCGACGGACCGGCGCGCTGGTCGGTGCCGACTTGACGCGCTCTGGATGATCATGTGCCTCGGTCAGGATGGCCAGCAGGGCTTCGGCGAAGAGGTCCAGGGTCTCCACCGACTCGGTCTCGGTCGGCTCGATGAGCAGGCACTCGTCCACGATCAGCGGGAAGTAGATGGTGGGCGGGTGGAACCCGTGGTCGATCAGCCGCTTGGCCACGTCCAGGGTGCGCACGCCAGTGGCCTGCCGCAGCGCGCGTCCGGACGCTACGAACTCGTGCTTGCAGGGACCCGCGTAGGGCAGCTCGTAGCCCTGCCCCACCCGCTGCCG
This sequence comes from Chloroflexota bacterium, assembly GCA_013813905.1. Classification (GTDB taxonomy): domain Bacteria; phylum Chloroflexota; class Limnocylindria; order Limnocylindrales; family CSP1-4; genus Palsa-1032. The sequence continues at coordinate 7,301 of JACCQX010000049.1, read as the reverse complement.
CAGGTAATTGGCGGCGAGGACCGCGTCATCGCTGATCTCTCGCAGCCCGCTGGCGCCGTGTGCCCGGATATACGCGAAGGCGCGCACCAGCACACCCACGTTGCCCTGGTAGGCACGCACGCGACCGATCGCGCTGGCGCGTTCCTCCGGGCGCTCCAGCCGATAGCTCCCCGGGGCGGCTTTGACAACGAGCGGAGCCGGCAGGAACGGCGCCAGCCGCTCGTTGCAGGCCACGGGCCCAGCCCCCGGCCCGCCCCCGCCGTGCGGCGTGGAAAAGGTCTTGTGCAGGTTGAAATGCATCACGTCGAAGCCGGCGGCGCCGGGACGGAAGCGGCCCAGCACGGCGTTCATGTTGGCGCCGTCCATGTAGGCCAACGCTCCAGCCTCATGCACGGCGTCCAGCAGCTCCACGATGCGACGCTCGAAGAGGCCCAGGGTGGAAGGGTTGGTGAGCATCACGGCCGCCGTGTGGGGTCCCAGGGCGTCCTTCAGGGCAGCCAGGTCCACTCCGCCATCGGCCGCCGAGGGTACGGTCACGGTGCGGAAGCCGGCCATGGAGGCCGTCGCGGGGTTCGTGCCGTGCGAAGAGTCGGGCACGATGACCTCGGTCCGAGCGACGTCGCCGCGTGCCGCGTGGTACGCCCGGATCATGAGGATGCCGGTGAGCTCGCCCTGCGCGCCGGCCGCGGGCTGGAGCGTCACCGCGGCCATGCCGCTGATCTCCGCCAGCGCCTCCTGAAGCTCGTGCATCAGCTCCAGGGTGCCCTGAGCCAGCTCGTCTGGTGCCAGCGGGTGGAGGGTGGCGAAGCCGGGCAGCCGGGCGGCCCATTCGTTGAGCTTGGGATTGAACTTCATGGTGCAGGAGCCCAGCGGATAGAAGCCACTGTCCACGGAGTAGTTGAGATGCGACAGGTTGACGAAGTGGCGCACCACCTCGGGCTCGTTCAACTCGGGCAACGCGAGCGGTGCGCTGCGTAGCGCGGAGGCTGGTATGCGGGCCAGGGCGTCGGCCGGCGGATGGGGTACCTTGCCGCCGCCACGACCGGGCCGCGAGAGCTCTGCCAGGGTGGGCTGAAGCGCGGCATTCATGGCTTGGCGGCCGGCCCCGGGTCGTGCCTCCTCCGGGGCCATAGCGGCGCCCACCCGCGCCGAGGTGGCCAGCGCCGTGCCGTCGGTCATGCCAGTTCCTCCCCGAGCGCGGCGGCGAAACGCCTGATCTCAGCGGACGTGGTCACCTCGGTGGCACACACCAGCAGCGCGTCACGAAGCTCGGGATCATCGGGATACCAACGGGCGAGGGCCAGACCGGCCAGCACGCCGCGCTGGAGCAGGCGCTCATGCACCGCCTGCGCTTGGGGTACGCGGATGGCGAACTCGTTGAGGTAGGGAGCGCTGTGCAGCCGTGGAGCGCCGGCTTCGGCCAGGGCCAGCTCCAGCTCCCGAGCGCGGGCCGCGCCGAGCGAGGCCACGTCACGCAGGCCATGCGGACCGATGGCAGCCAGGTAGACCGTGGCGGCCAGGGCGCAGAGCGCCTGGTTGGTGCAGATATTGCTGGCCGCCTTGTCCCGGCGGATGTCCTGCTCTCGCGCCCGCAGCGTCATGACGAAGGCCCGCCGACCGTCGAGGTCGCGGGTCTCGCCCACCAGCCGTCCGGGGATCTGGCGCATGAGCTCCGTGGTCGTGGCCAGGATGCCCAGGTAGGGACCGCCGTACTGCGCGGCGATGCCCAGCGGTTGGCCTTCCCCTGCCGCGATATCGGCGCCATATTCGGCGGGCGTGGCGAGCACGGCCAGCGAGACTGGTTCCACCACCGCGATGAAGAGCGCACCGGCGGCGTGCGCCAGCTGCGAGGCCTGCGCCATCGGCTCCAGCAGCCCGAAGGCATTCGGCTGACCCAGGAGCACACCGGCCACCGGTCGCTCCGCGTCCGCCAGTGCCGCCTCAAGAGCCGCCAGGTCCGTCGTGCCGTCCGGTAGCGTCGGCATCTCGTCGAGGACCAGCCCGCCGCCGGAGAGGTAGGTGCCCGTCACGTCGAGGTAGTGCCGGTGGATCGCTCGGCTCACCAGCACGCGATCGCGGCGCGTGGCACGGACGGCCATGAGCGCCGCCTCTGCAGTGGCTGTGGCACCGTCATAGTGCGACGCGGAGACGACTTCGAGTCCGGTCAGCTCGGCCAGCAGGGACTGATACTCGAAGATGGTCTGGAGCGTGCCCTGGCTGATCTCCGGCTGGTAGGGCGTGTAAGCCGTGTAGAACTCCCCGCGCAGCAGCATCTGATCGACCACCGGCGGCACGTAGTGGTGATAGACACCGGCGCCCAGGAAGGAGGCCAGGTCCGTTCGATTCCGAGCCGCGAGCCCTTGGAGCCTGACGGCCAGGTCGAGTTCCGCCATGGGCGGGTCCAGATCCAGCCGTGACGCGCGCACGTCGATGGGGATGTCCTCGAAGAGCGCGTCCACCGACTCGATGCCCAGGGCCGCCATCATGCGGCCACGATCGTCGTGCGTATGCGGGCCGTAGGCCATGGGCTCAGGCAGCCCCGATGCGAGTGCGGTAGGCCGCGGCGTCTTCCAGCGCGTCGAGCGCGGAGGGATCGTCCAGCCTGACGCGCAGCATCCAGCCCTCCCCGTACGGGTCGCTGTTGATGAGCTCCGGTGAGCCGCTGAGCTGCTCGTTCACGGCCACGATCTCGCCGCTGACCGGTGCGAAGAGGTCGCTCGCCGTCTTGACCGACTCGATGGCCCCGAACGTGGAGCCGGCCTCCAGGCGGGAGCCGGGCGCGGGCAGCTCCACGAAGACGATGTCACCCAGCTCGTCGGCGGCGTAGGCCGTGATGCCCACGGTGCCCTCGTCGGACTCCAACCGCAACCACTCGTGGTCCGGCGTGTAGCGCAGATCCTCCGGCACGTTCACGTGCGGCGCTCCTTATCCGATGCGGGCTGACTCGGGCCGCGCTTGTAGAAGGGCAGCGGCACCACCTCGGCCGGCACGCGCGAGGCGCGGACACCGACCTCCAGCATGGTACCCGGCGTGGCCGCGGACAGCGGGACATAGGCCATGGCGATGGCCTCGCCCAGCGTTGGCGAGAGCGTCCCGCTCGTAACCTCGCCGACGGAGGAGTCTTCTCCGGGCCGGTAGACCGGATAGCCGTGTCGAGCGATGCCCCGACCTCGAAGGAGCAACCCGACCAGCCGCTTGCGCGGTCCCGCCTCGCGCGCCGCCTCCAGCGCCGCCCGGCCCACGAAATCGCCGCGCTTGTCGAACTTGACGAGGCGGTCCAGGCCGGCCTCCATGGGCGTCGTGTCCAGCCCCAGCTCGTTGCCGTAGAGCGGCATCCCGGCCTCCAGTCGCAGGGTGTCGCGCGCGCCCAGACCGGCCGGCACCAGTCCCTCCGGGACGCCGGCGGCCATCAGCCGATCCCAGACACCGATGGCCGTGTCCGGCGCGAGGAAGAGCTCGAAGCCGTCCTCGCCGGTGTATCCGGTGCGCGCAACGAGGGCCGGCGCACCGGCCGCCTGGCCCTCGACGATGGCGTAGTACTTGAGTGCGTCGAGGTCGACGTCCGTGAGCGGGGCCAGGATCCCGCGCGCCGAGGGGCCCTGGACGGCGATGAGCGCGGTCGCCGCCGAGGCGTCGTCCATGACCGCGTCGAGACCCGCGAGGCGCGGCTCCAGCTCTGTGGCCACGCGGTCGGCGTTCGAGGCGTTGGGCACCACCAGGAACCGATCTTCGGCCAGGCGGTAGACGATGAGATCGTCGATGATGCCGCCGTCGGGCGCGGCGATGAGGGAGTAATGCGCCCGACCGACGGCCAGCCCGGGCGGATCGGTGACCAGCGCAGCGGCGAGGCCCTGGCCAGCGCCCGCGCCGGTGACCCAGATCTCGCCCATGTGGGAGAGGTCGAAGAGGCCCGCCGCGCGGCGCACGGCGTGATGCTCGTCGCTGATGCCGGAGTACTGGAGCGGCATCTCCCAGCCGCCGAAGCCGACCAGCCGGGCGCCCAAGGCCAGATGGCGGTCGCGCAGTGGCGTCTGGCGCAGTGCCGGCGACCCATCGGTCATGGTCGGGCTGCCGCCCGTCTCGCCCTCGGGCTGCCGCCCGTCATCGCGCCCGGCCCGCGTCGGTCATGGCCTGAGCCCAGCCAGCGGCAACGCCTGCTGGACGATCGCGCGCTCCGTCTCGAAGGTCATCAGCGCTTCGGCCTCACGCAACGGGACCCAGCGCACCTCGTCGAACTCGTGGTCGTGCGCGGCTAACGCCCCGCCGATCGCCTCCATCAGGAAGTAGTGCACCGTCTTGTGGATGCGCGAGCCACGCTGGATGAACCAGTACTCGATGCTGCCCACGGGCTCCAGGATCCGGACAGCGAGGCCGGTCTCCTCGGTCACCTCGCGCAGGGCCGTCTCCTCGGTGGTCTCACCCGCGTCGGGCGTGCCCTTGGGCAGCGTCCAAGTGACCCCGTCTCGCTCGCGGCGGCGCTTGCCCAGGCAGATCTCCGGTCCCCCGGGCGTGGTGCGGATGACGATCCCCCCAGCGGAGGTCGCTACCGCCACCGGTAGCCGTATCTTGGAAGCGGCCTTCAGCCGCGCCACGGCGCCGAGCTGCGGGTGCGCAGACGGTCTTTCGGCGCCCAGCTCATGCGCGGTTCGCGGCGCAAGGCAGCGATGGGAGCCCGCGACGGCCCCGTGGCCTCCACGGACGAGGGGCCGCGAGAGGCCTGCCGCAGCGCGTCGAACGGGTGAAGCCGGGCCTGTGTCACTTCCGAGCGTGCCGCTGGGGTGCGGAAGAGACGATGGAGTCCCAGCCGTCGCTCGCGGTGATGTGCCTGGGGAAGCACGTACCGGGCTCGTGACCGGCCGGCCCGGATCGCGGCCACGCTGTTCTGCATGTTCCGCATGGTAGCGACTCGGTGGGCCTTTGCAAGGACGCGCTGACGGTCAGGTGCGAGGGCGCACCGCCGGCCGGCCGGTGATGACGGGCGGCTCTGCCCCCTTCAGGACCCGGCGAGGAGTTCGCGCAAGCGGCGGGCTCGGTCGAGCGGCAGGACCCCGCGGCCCTCGGCCAGGGCGATCTCTCGGTGCGCCACGGCGACGTAGAGCTCCAGGGCGCCAGGTGCCAGCCGGCGCATCGCGTCCAGGTGCGCCGCCACGGTGCCCCGGTCGCCGCGCGCCAGCGGGCCGGTGAGGGCCGCGCCGATGCCCAGGCTCTCCGCGTTGGCCAGGGACTGGCGGATCAGCGGACCGTAGACGGCCAGCGCGCCGGCCTCGTCCAGTCCCGCCCCGCGCGCCACCTCGGCGATCGCGTCGAGCAATCCGATGAACCCCCCTGCTGCCAGCACGGCTGCGGCGTGGTACCCCGCTTTGCCACCGGGCGGCAGTCGCACCGGTTGCGCCCCGACGGCTTCGGCCAACTCCGCCAATAGAGGAAGGAGTGCCTCATCGCCCTCCAGCGCCACGGTCGCACCATGCAGGTCGCTCACGGCTCGTTCGGTGTCAGCGACCGCGACCAGCGGGTGGAAGCTGCCCGCGCTGGTGCCCGCCGCGCGGGCCGGCTCCAGCACGCTGGCCGGCAGTGCGCCGCTGGTGTGGACGATGGCCTGCCCGCCGTAGAGCCGCAGCTCCCCGGCCACTCTGGTGATCGCGTCGTCGGGCACGCACAGGAACACCAGGTCGACCTCATCCAGGACGGCCCCCGGGAGCTCATGGGCACCGGCCGCGGGCACCAGGCCGGTGAAACGTTCCCGCCGACCTGCGTCGCGCGAGGAGACCGCCCGGACCGGCCAGCCGGCACGGCTGAAGGCCACGCCCAGCGCGGTGCCCACCCGGCCGGCGCCGATGATGCCGATACGCGGCCGCCCGGTGGGATCAGCCGGCGGATGCGGGTGGTGGTGGCCGCCCGGTGCGTGCGGGCGCTGGTGGCCGTCCGGTGCAGGCGGCTGAGGGGCCGAGTCATGGGCGGATCCTGGGGCGGTGTCTCTGTCGTGCACGGCGCCCGAATCGTCGCACACCGCCGTCCCTGCTCGTGCGCGCCCCGCTCTGGAGCATCGATCCCCCGCCATCGGGCCGCGCCACGGGCGTATACTGCGCGGCACCGATATCGACGCGACCCGAGGCGGGCACACCCGTCAGGCGCCGTCCATTCCCGCCCCGCGCGGGAGAAGGAGGCCCGACCTCGATGCACCGCTCTGTCCCCCGATCACCTTCCAGCGATCCTTTCGGCGCTCGCGCCAGCCTGCGCACCGGCCAGCGCGAGCTGACCATCTATCGGCTCGACCGCGCCGGTGTCCCGGACCTGTCGCGCCTGCCCATGACCGTCAAGGTGCTGCTGGAGAACGTCCTTCGACATGCCGGCCGCGGGGCCGTCACGGAGCCTGACGTGCGGACCCTGGCGGCCTGGCGACCCGCTGGCTCGAGCGACGCGGAAGTGCCCTTCATGCCGGCCCGCGTGCTCCTACAGGACTTCACCGGTGTGCCCGCTGTGGTCGACCTGGCCGCGATGCGCGATGCCATGGCCGACCTGGGCGGCGATCCGGCCCGGATCAATCCGCTGGTGCCCGCGGACCTGGTCATCGACCACTCCGTGCAGGTCGACCGGTTCCGCACCATGGACGCCTTCTCCTTCAACGTGGACCGCGAGTACGAACGCAACGGCGAGCGCTATCAACTGCTGCGCTGGGCCCAGACGGCGTTCTCCGACCTGCGCGTGGTGCCACCGGGCACGGGCATCGTCCATCAGGTCAACCTGGAGTTCCTGGCTCGCGTCGTTCAGGTCCGCGGCGACGGCGACGGCGAGGTGGCCTTCCCCGACACGCTCGTGGGCACCGACTCGCACACCACCATGATCAACGGCCTGGGCGTGCTGGGCTATGGCGTGGGCGGCATCGAGGCTGAGGCGGTGCTGCTCGGCCAGCCGCTCTACCAGCCACTGCCGCGCGTCGTGGGGATACGTCTGACGGGGTCATTGCCGCTGGGCAGCACGGCCACGGACCTCGTCCTGGTGGTCACGGAGATGCTGCGCAAGCAGGGCGTGGTCGGCTCCTTCGTGGAGTTCGCCGGCGACGGTCTGTCCGACCTCACGGTGGCCGACCGGGCCACCATCGCCAACATGTCGCCCGAGTTCGGGGCCACCGCGACGCTCTTCCCGGTCGACGACGAGACCCTGGCCTATCTCCGCCTGACCGGCCGAGACGACGACCTGGTGACCCTCGTCGAGGCGTACACCAAGGAACAGGGGCTCTGGCGCGAGCCGGGCGCCGCGCCGGACTTCGACGTCTCGGTGGAGCTCGATCTCTCAGGCGTCGA
>JACCQX010000043.1 GCA_013813905.1 Chloroflexota bacterium | reverse complement strand
CCTTCGACTTCGAAGGCCAGAAGGACCTGGGTCGCGGGGACTTCCGCAAGGTGCCCAACGGGCTGCCCGGGGTCGAGGATCGCGTCGACCTGCTGCATGACGGCGGGGTCGTGGCTGGCCGGATCTCGCGCGAGCGGTGGGTTGAGGTCATCTCGGCGGCGCCGGCGCGGATGTTCGGGCTGGCCGGTCGGAAGGGCGTCGTGGCGGCAGGCGCCGATGCCGATCTGGTGGTCTACGACCAGGCGCGCCGGCACACGATCTCCGCCGCCACGCATCACATGGACGTAGACTACTCCTGCTACGAGGGCCGTGAGGTGACAGGCGGCAGCGACGTGGTGCTGTCGCGCGGCCAGGTCATCGTGGAGGACGGCGAGTGGAAGGGCCTCAAGGGGGCCGGCCGCTTCCTGAAGCGGAGCACGGCCCGGCAGCACCTGCGCTAGGGAGACGGCATGATACGGTTCGCACGCGGACCAGCGCCCGAACGGCGCGCCTCCCGAGCGGGAGTAGCTCAGATGGCAGAGCGTCAGCCTTCCAAGCTGAATGTCGCGAGTTCGATCCTCGTCTCCCGCTCCACTCCTCCCTCGGGCGAGTAGCCGTGGATCGCTCGCGGGCGAGCCTCCTCGTTGCAGGAACGCCCAGCAGACGCTGTCGACTTCCGTCACACTGCCAGGACAAGCGAATATGGCCCTCGGTGGAAAGCGACCCGCTCGGCGGCCGGCGTGCCCCAGCACGGCGGACGGGTCGTGCAGTCGTTCGACCGTGATGTTCGGCTGCCCCTCTGACCGCCCCGGGCCGCAGGCCGATCGATATCCCGGGCACACTTCCGGGACCAGGGAGAGAGGAGGAGCGGTGGCTCCAGCCAGCCTCGAGGTTCAGGGCCGCGCTCACCCGGTGCGTCCATCCCGCCAACGTCCGTCCCTTCGGTCCATCGGAGCGACGGGCTTCTTTCTTTTCCGGGTCGCCGTGGTGGCCGCGTTCATCGCCTGGTTCTACCTTCGCGTCCTGTCCGGCGCGATGAGCCAACGGATCCCCAACGGCCCTCCGACCCCACGTCTTCGTGGCGTGCGCACGTTGACGTTCGCCATGCTGGTCATCGCGCTGGCGACGGCCGGCACGTCCACCGTGGCCCACCAGCGCGCGGCCGATGTCGAGTCTCGACCCAAGGTCGTCGTCGTGGTCGGGCCAGTGGGTCAACGCACCGCTGAGTACGAGGCAGAAGGACGAAGGCTGGCAGCACACGCGCGCGGGCTCGGGGCCCACGTGACCGGCATCTATCCACCTCGCGCCACGTGGAGTCGTGTCGCCCGGGCAGCTCAGGGCGCCGACCTGTTCGTGTACCTGGGCCACGGCAACGGCTGGCCGAGCCCATACCCTCCCTTCCAGACGGTCACGAAGAACGGGCTGGGGCTCGATCCGTACGAAGGCGCGCCAAACAGCGCTCATCGCTATTACGGCGAGCGTTACGTGCAGAACCTCCGTCTGGCCAAGGACTCCGTGGTGCTCCTGGTGGGACTGTGCTACTCCACGGGCAACTCCGAGCCCGGCATGGTCATCCCCTCGCGAAACGTCGCGGAACAGCGCGTTGACAACTACGGCGCCGGCTTCCTGCGCGCCGGTGCCCGGGCCGTGTTCGCGGAGGGGTTCGGAGACTCCTCCTACATCCTGGATGGCCTCTTCCGGTCCGATCTATCGATGCGGGGCATCTTCTGGTCGGGCTGGCGGGCGACCAACGTAGACGCCTCCACCTTCCGTTCCGAGCGGACACGCGGCATGACCGGGATCCTGGATCCGCAGCTTGACGGCGACTACTACCACGCCTTCGTCGGCGATGCCGACTTCCGTGCCTCCCACTGGCGTGGAGAGACGAAGCCGAACGACGAGGGAGACGGCGGCCGGGATGACGGACCGCCCCAGCGACCGCCAGAGCGACCAGATGACCGACCGGGTGACCGACCGGGTGACCGACCGGGTGACCGCCCTGGCGTCCGACCCGGTGACCGACCGAACGACCGGGATGAGCGGCCGAGCGATGCTTCGGCCGAGCCGACGGCAGATCGGCGGCGCACCACTGGCCACCTGCACTTGCGCAACGGCCCGGGATCAAGCGAGCGCATCCTCGGCTATGTCCTGCGCGGCACGCAGGTCCTCGTGCTGGAGACGCGGGAGCAAGATCGGCCACCCGATTGGCTCCGCGTGCGCCTGCCGAACGGGAGCGAAGGCTGGGTCTGGGGCCAGTGGGTGGGCGGCCGCTAGCCCGCGGAGGCCGGAGGGGCTTGCGGGGCGCCGACTGACGACGGCTCGTCCGCCCCGCCGGCCTCCGGCTCGTCCGACTCGCCCTCGATGGTGATCCGTGGGAGCCAGCTCAGGAACCCGGGCATCCACCAGTTCCATTCGCCCAGCAGGCGCATCGATGAGGGCAGCAGGACGCTCCGGATGAGCGTGGCATCAAGGAAGACGGCCACGGCCAGACCGAAGCCGAGCTGCTTGATGATGGAGAGCTCCAGCGTCACGAATACCGCGAAGACCGCCACCATGATCGCCGCTGCGCTGGTGATGGTGCCGGCCGTGATGGAGATGCCCCGCTCCACCGCCGCGTCCGACCCAAGGCCGCGGTCACGCGCCTCCTTGATGCGGGTGAGGATGAAGAGGTGGTAGTCCATGGAGAGGCCGAACAGGATGGTGAAGATGAAGATGGGCACGAACGACTCGATGACGCCCGGCTTCACGTCCAGGTACTCCGCGCCCCAGCCCTCCTGGAAGACGAGCACCAGCAGGCCGTAGGCGGCACCGGTCGAGAGAAGATTGAGCAGGATCGCCTTGAGCGGGATGACCACAGAGTGGAAGGCCACCAGCAGGAGCAGGAAAGAGAAGCCGAGCACGAAGAGGAAGACCAGCGGCATGCCCGCCTCGTAGAAACCGACGACGTCCGCCGTGAACGCGGCATCGCCGGTCACCAGCGCCTGGACGCCGGGCAGCCCAACGAAGACGGCCGGCACGACCTCGCTGCGCACCTCCCGCACGATCTCCCGATTGCTCGGGTCGTTCTGGCTGCCGGACATGACGTAGGAGAGCATCGCGACCGTGCCGTCGGCTGAGGGCTGTGCTTCGGCCGGGCCGCTGATGCCCTCGATGGCCAGCACCCGCTCCGTCAGGGCCTCGATGGCCGTTCGCGTGGCGACCTCGTCTGCCTCCGTCACGACGATCTGAAGTCGAAGCGTCGAGCCCTCCGGCCACTTCTCGTTCATCAGCGCCACGGCCTGGACGCTGTCGACCGAGTCGGGGAACGCACTGAAGTCGCTCTGCCCGAGCTGGAGCCGCAGGACCGGGCTGGCCATCGCCAGGAGCAGGCCGGCGGAGAGGGCGAAGGAGAGGATCGGACGGGCCATGGTCGCGCGGACGACTCGGCCCCAGGCGCCGCTCCCCTCCTCTCTCGACCGGCCGATGATGGGCAGCCGCAGCCGGTTCACGCCGCCGTCCAGGATGGCCAGCACGGCCGGCAGGAAGGTGAGCGATCCGACCACCGAGATGAAGACGACCGAGATGGTGCCGACGGCCATCGAGCGGAAGAGCGGGTCGTCCAGCAGGAAGAGGCCGGCGATGGAGATCATGACCGCCAGCCCGGAGAAGAAGACCGCTCTGCCCGCCGTGCTGGAGGCAGTCGCGATGGCCGCCAGCTTGTCCCGCCGCCGCCGTTCGGTGCGGAAGCGGGTGATCATGAAGAGCGAGTAGTCGACCGCCACGGCCAGGCCGATGAGCACGACCAGCTGGCTGGCGTACGGGCTCACCGGGCTCACGAGCTGGCTGTACAGGCCGAGCAGGCCGAACGCGGCCAGCAGCGAGGTGACGGCGAGGATGAGGGGCACGACCGCGGCCACGGCCGCCCCGAAGGCGATCAACAGGATCCCGAAGGTGAGCGGGATGGTGATGACGAGAGACGAATCGAGGTCCTCGTTCACCAGCGCCGCGATGTCGTCGTTGGCCAGGCTGTTGTTGAGGGCATGGATGCGCAGCGCCGGGTAGTCGCTGCGGAGCTGCTCGACGAAGGCCGGCACCGGCTCCAGCCGCTCGTCCAGGGCGCCGCCTTCCCCCGGCACGCGGGCGATGATGCGCACGGTGCTGCGATCGGGTGAGACGAGGCCCGCCTCGGGCGGCACCAGGAGTGGATCGACGATTGGGTCGAACGTCGCCACGGGCTCGCCCGCGACGGTCGAGCGCAGCTGGCCCATCCGCGCCGCGATGTCCGAGACGGCGGCGCTGACGGCAGGGTCGTCCACGGTTCGCGATGGCGTCGACACGACCAGGAAGAGGCGCTGCCCCGGGTCCTCCGCGCCGGAGGCATCGAAGACCTCGTAGGCGCGGCCGGATTCGTAGCGGGAACCTTCGTCATCGCCCGCCACGGCGTTCTCGGCCGCCGTGCCGCCGGCCGCCAGACTGGCCAGGAAGATACCCACGGTGGCCAGGACCCACAGCGTGAAGACGGACCAGCGATGGGCAGCGCTGAACGAGGCGACCCGGACCGTCCACGGAGGCCGGGGAGTGACCGACGCTGACATCGGGGGAAGCCTAGCGGCTCGCTCGGCCGGGTCGCGCTGGCGACCCGCACCCTAGACTCGGTTCGATGTCCTACGTGATCCTCCAGCCGAGGGGGCCCGCCGTCCCGGTCGTGGGACATGTGCCGCACGCCTCGACCGCCATCCCGGGCCCGGTCCGAGAGGAGATCCTGCTCGACGATGAGGGGCTTGCTCGCGAGCTGGTGCGCCTCACCGACTGGCATACCGACGAGCTCTTCGACTGGCTGGGTGATCGTGGCGGGGCCATGTTCGTCAA
>JACCQX010000040.1 GCA_013813905.1 Chloroflexota bacterium | reverse complement strand
AGCGGCCGAGGGCGCGTCCTCCGAGCAGGCGCGTGGAGCGGCGGCTGGCGCGGACCGGCGCGCTGTCCAGGGTCACGTCACGCACGGCGGGACGCGATTCGGTGCGCGCGATGAAGGCCACCGACGTCACGATCATCACCGCCCCGGCGATCATCGCCAGGTCGAGTCGCTCGTTGAGCACGAAGTAGCCCAACGCCAGGGCAACCACGGGATTGACGTAGGCATACGTGGCCACCTGGGAGATGGGCGCGTTCTGGAGCAGCCAGGTGTAGGCCGTGTAGGCCAGCAATGATCCGAAGAAGATGAGGTAGATCAGAGCCCAGATGGACGCGTCTGTGAATCCGCCTGCCATGACCTGCGGCCACTCGCCGATGGCCAGTCCGGCCGCGAGCAGGAACGAGCCGCCCAACAGGAGCTGGTAGGCGGTCGAGACCAACGGGTCGCGTGGCAAGGACAGACGGCGGCTGAAGAAGGAGCCGGTCGCCCAGGAGGTGGAGGCCAGGATCAGCAGCGCCATGCCCACGACGTCCGTGGTGCCGTCGATGCCCCGGGGGATGACCAGCACGCCCAGGCCGATGAAGCCCAGCACCACGCCGCCCACACCGGCCAAGCTGAGCTTCTCTCCCGCCAAGCGGCGGAGGACCAGCACGACCAGCGGCACGACGCCGATGATCAGTGCCGCGAGACCGCTCGGCACCGTCTGCTCTCCCATGGACACCCCGCCGTTGCCCAGCATCAGCAGGGCGGCACCCACGAAGGCGACGCCACCCAGCTGCGAACGGTTGATGCGCAGGCGACCAGGCCCGCTACGCAAAGCCAGGACGCCGGCCATGATCAGGCCGGCCACCAGGAAGCGGGCACCCGCCGCGAAGAGGGGCGGCATCGAATCGACTACCACGGCGATGGCCAGATAGGTCGAGCCCCAGACGATGTAGACGACCAGCAGGGCCGCCCAGACCAGCCAGCCCGGCGGAGTCGATCGAGCGTGACCAGGTGACGCGGCCATGGCCTGACCCTAGCGCCTCAGGGCGTCGAACGCCGCGACGGCTGGGGCCCGTCTCAGTCGCCCGTCGGGTCTCCTGCACGTTCGCCGTCCCGATGGGCCTTCAGTGAGTACCGAGGCGCGCTCCGTATCTCGCTCCGTACAACCCCGGATGGTCTCGAGTCGCACGGAACAGCACACTGCACAGCAGTCGGGGCCGGCACGGCTGTCCCCGACGACCAACTTCGCAAACCTCCAGTCTCAGGCGCTGACCCTACACGGCGGGGACGGCGACGAGCGCGACGAAGCCGGATCAACGCTGGGGCGTCGGTCCGGCTCTCGTCATGTCCGGGGGTCAAGATGCCGGTCCGGTGAGCGTGTCGGTCCGGTGAGCGTGTCGCTGACTCCGGGGCGACGATGGCCGCTTGAGTATCATCGGCTGATGGAGCGCGTCCTCCGGGAGCGGGATCGGCTCCGACCCCGTCGCCTGGACCTGTACCTCACCGTCACGTTGGGCGTGCTGGTCTTCGCGACCGGCCTGCTCATGGTGGATCCCGACCTCAACATCGTGATCCTGGACAGGACGCTGGACGTGACGGTCAACGCACTGACCGCGCTGGCCACCGCAAGCCTGGCGGCGCTCTCCTTCGGCCGGTTCCGCGAGAGTGGCCGCCTCTCGACCCTCTTCCAGGGCGCCGCGATGTTCCTGCTGGCGATCATCGTCGGCATGCAGGTCCTGGTCGTGCTGCTCAAGGTGGACGGGCGGCTGGGGCTGACCCTGGGCATCCCCGAGCAGTTCCCCCTGTACCTGTTCAGCACAGGCTGGCTGATGGCCGCCGTGCTGTTCCTCTTCGGCGGTCTGGCGGCCTTACGCTCGGTGCATGCGCGACCGGCCGCAACGCGGCGGCTCATCGTGCTGCCGCCCGTCGCCCTGGGCCTGATGGGCCTCATCCTCTACCCCATCCGGGCACAGTTGCCGCCGCTCATCGACGACGTCGGCATCCGCGTGCTGGTCGAGGACCCCGAGCTGGCCGTGCCGCTGCCGGGCGTCACGCCGCTTCTCCTGACACTGCTCATGCTGACCGGCGTCTTCCTCGTGCTGACCGCGATCTGCTACCGCATCAGCGCCGTTCGGGAGGGCCACGTCACGGACGGTGTCCTGGCCGTGGGCCTGCTCATCGCAGCCTTCGCAGAGATCCATTTCGCGGTCTATCCCGGGATCTACTCGGGGCTGGTGACGAGCAGCGACATCCTCCGCCTGGGGTTCGTCATGGCCCTGCTCGTGGGCATCGATGCGGAGGCACGTTCCGACCTGCGCGCTCTGCGTGCGGCATACGCCGCGCTGGATCGATTGCGTGTGACCGAGGCCGAGCGTGCCGCCCTGGAGGAGCGCGGCCGCCTGGCCCGGGAGATCCACGACGGACTCGCCCAGCACCTCTGGTTCGCCAAGCTGAAGCACGATCGGCTCACGCCACTGGTCCCCGACGATGCACGCGCGCTCTCGGGGGAGGTGGGTCAGGCACTGGACGCGGCCATCGTGGAGGCGCGCCAGGCGCTGGTCACGATGCGCTCCGGGGCAGGCCCGGCGATACCGCTGGCGGACCTCATCGGGCAGGCGGTCGACGACTTCGGTCAGCGCTTCGGCCTGCGCGTCGAGTTCCTGGCCGATCCCCTGCCGCCAGCCATCCCGGCCCGCCAACAGGCGGAGCTGCTGCGCGTGGTGCAGGAGGCGTTGACGAACGTGCGCAAGCACGCCGACGCGACGATGGTCCGTGTGCGGGCCGGACTCGACGGCGATGCCTTGGTGGTCACCGTGACCGACAATGGGCGCGGCTTCCAGTTGGACTCTGCCCGCAAGGAGGGCTTGGGGCTGCTGGGCATGGAGGAGCGAGCGCGACTGATGGGTGGCAACCTCGGCATCAGCACCGAGCCGAGTGACGGCACCAGCGTCTCGGTACGGCTGCCGCTGGCGGACAGCCTTCCGCCGGTCGCCCCGGCCCTGCGTTGAGGTCGGCCCTGCCTTGAGCACGCCCATGCGATCCAAACAGGGGCGCCCCCTGCGCGTGATGCTGGTCGATGACCACGCCCTGGTGCGCTCGGCGGTGCGTCAGGCCATCACGTCCGTGGACGTCGAACTGGTCGGTGAGGCTGCCACGGCCGAGGCGGCCTTCGAGCTGGCCCTCTCGGTGCGGCCCGACGTGCTCCTCCTGGACATCGACCTGCCGGGCATGAGCGGCATCCGCATGGTCGAGGAGCTGGCCCCGCGGCTGCCGGACACGCGCATCGTGATGCTGACCGTGTCCGACGACGAGCGCGACCTGGTCGAGGCCGTGGCCAAGGGTGCCGCGGGCTATCTCACGAAGGATCTGAGCCCCGAGGCGCTGCTACGCGCCTTGCGCGGCACGCAGCGTGGCGAACTGGCCATGGCGCGACGTCACGCGGCGCACGTCATCATGCACTTCGCCGGTGCCGCGCGCCGCGGGCGGGTCGCCGTGGGCGGCATCATCGAAGGCCTCAGCCCGCGTGAGAACGACGTGCTGCGGATGCTCGCCGAGGGACTCACGGACCGCGACATCGCCACCGCCCTGATGATCTCGCCACGAACCGTGGAGAGCCACGTCAGCAGCCTGCTGCACAAGCTGAGCGTGCGCAACCGCGCCGAAGCTGCGCAGCGTTACCGGTCGGGGTTCTAGGCCGCAGCAGACTCCGCGGGCAGGTCCACCGCGGTCAGGAAGTCGTTCCAGGCCTCCAGGACGCGCGCGGCGGCGCTCTCCACGGCGTCGTCGTTACCGTCGACGATACCGGCGATCAGCGTGCGCTCGGTCCCGGAGTGCTCGATGTCCAGCTCGCCGTGGACCTGGAAGAACTGGAGCGCCGGGCCGTCCGTGATGCCGTAATGCGTCTTGAGGCCCTGGATCTTGGAGGGCGCGACCTCCGGGACCTGCCGCTCGTAGGCGTACATCGCGGTCATGCCCGCCACCACCGGCTCTGACGAGGTGATCTCCGCATAGAGGTCCACCAGACGCTGCGTGGCCTCGTTGCGCGGTGCGTTCTGGACATCCTCGCGTGAGACGCCCACGCCCTCCGCGAAGCGCAGCCACAGCTCAGCGTGGTTCTCCTCGCCCTGCTCCTCGTCCCAGAGGTTGTCCAGGATGCCCTGGCGGACCTCACGGCGCTCCTCGCGGGAGTGCAGCGCCGACAGGAAGCGCGGGAACGCTGACTCGAAGGCGAAGTACTGGCGCGAGTACTCCTGGAGGGCTTCCTTGGGCAGGGTTCCCGCGGCCCACTTGGTGTAGAAGGGGTGCTTGAGCAGGTGGCGCTCGTCGATCATCTGGTCGACGCGGTCGAGAAGGTCCATGCTGGTCGATCCTCCTGTGGGGTTCGCTCGGTTCGCGCTGCGTTCCGTGACCGTGGGCTGCGGTGCGCCCGAGTGTAGCGCCCCGCCGAGGGTGGCTCAGCCCTCAGCCGCTGACCCCTCAGCGGCTGGTCTCCAGCCAGCGTGCGGACGAACGCCTCGGGCGATGAAGAGGCCCAGCAGGATCGCACCGGTGGTGCCTCCCACGAAGGCCAGGAAAGGCCAGCGTGGATCGATCGCATACAGCTGCCCGGCGAGCAGCGAGGCCACGATGATGCCCACCTGGGTGGAGGCACCGAAGATACCCTGCGCCGTAGAGCTGCGGCCGGCCGGCGTCCCGGAGGCCAGCAGCGAGTAGAGCGCGGGCGCCACGAAGGCCGTAGCCGTCGCCTCGATCAGGATCACCAGGGCCGGGAAGACAGGTTCCGTGCTCAGGGCGTAGAGGACGCCGCAGCCGGCGATGGCCAGCCCGCCCAGCACCGCGAAACGGAGACCGCCGTGACGGTCGACCAGGCGGCCGGCGTAGGCCGAGAGGAAGAGCACCGGCAGCGCGAAGAGCGTGAAGGTGAAGCCGATCCATGTGATGGAGGCGCCCAGCATCTCCAGGTACAGGCTCCACACCACCTCGTAGACGCCGATGGCGAGCGCGAAGCCCAGGTTCATCACGACCGCCGCCACCAGAAGGCGATTGATGAGCTGGCCGAGCGGCGCCTGGATGATGGCCGGCTCGGCTGCTCCCGCCACGTCGGCGTCTGAGGCGCCATCTGAGGCGCCGCCTGAGGCGACCTCGGCAGCGGCTGTGGTGCCCACGCGACGGGGCCGCCCGGATGGGAGGGCCACGGCCAGGTAGACGGCAGAGGCCAGAGCCAGCCCCCCGGTCAGGGCGAAAGGGAAGCCGTAGCCCCCGCCGAACGCCGCCCCGAAAGCCCCCAATACCGGCCCAAACAGAAGACCGCCCATCTGGAAGGCCGCGAAGAGTCCGAAGGCTTCGCCGCGCTCGCCTTCCTCCGTGGCGTCAACGATGATGCCGCGCGCCGCCGGGTCGTACATGCCCGCCGAGGCGCCGGCCGCCAGGCGCAACAGGAAGAGGGCCAGCGGCGCGGTGAAGATAAGGGGCAGGGCCGTGAAGATGCCGAACAGGACCAGGCCGGCCACCATGATGGGCTTGCGCGATGTGCGATCGGCGATGTAGCCGAAGAGCGGCTCGGCGAAGAGCTTGGCGA
>JACCQX010000180.1 GCA_013813905.1 Chloroflexota bacterium | reverse complement strand
CGACTGGGTCGGCCACCAGGTTCCGGTACCAGTCCGGGTGCCTGGAAGAGCCGCCACTCGAGGCGATTACCACCAGCCGGTCGCCGTCGATGCTGAAGTTGAGGGGCGTGACCCGCGGCAGACCGGTCCGGGCGCCGGTCGTCGTCAACAGCATCACCGGGTGCTTCCGGCTCTTCACCTTCCCGCCGTTGCCGCGGAACTCGGCGATCACCGGTTCGTTCATCTCATGCCAGGCAGCCGCCGTCCTGTTCGCCACGAGAGCGACTGTAGCGGGTCGGCTCGGTCACGAGTCCGCCGCCTCGAGCTGGTGCGAGCGGAACGCGGCCCCCGGCTCTGCCGACGGCTCGGACTCTGCCTCCTCGTGCGAACCTGAACGCACGTTGCGCAGCATGGCCGTGGCCAACAGCGCGATGCCCACGGCCACGATCGCCGCGATGGCGGAGGTGAGCTGCATGCCGTGGACGAAGGCCTCGCGCGACGTTTCGAGGACCGCCGTCCCGAGTCGCTCGGGCAGCTGCCCCGCCAGAGCCACGGCACTGCCCAGGGTGTCGCGCGCGATCGCCGCCGCGTCGGCTGGCACGTCGACCGGTAGGCGGTCCGCCAGCTCGCCCCGGTAGATGGCCACGCCGATGCTACCGAGGACGGCGATGCCCAGCGCCCCGCCGAGCTCCGCCCCGGTCTCTGACATGCCTGAGGCCGCGCCGGCGCGCTCCGGTGGCGCAGAGCCGACGATCAGCTCCGTGGTCAAGCCGAACACCGGCGCCAGCCCCAGCGAGATGACGACCGACGCGACGACGAGCGTCAGCAGACCGCCCGATGGACCGACCTGGGTGAGCAGCGCCAGGCCGACGGCCGCCATAGCCAGTCCGCCGCCGATCACGTATGCCGGGCGGACGCGATGCACGGAGCGCGGAGCCAGCTGCGAGCCGACGATGAACCCGAAGGCGGCGGGCAACGACCACAGGCCCGCCTCGAGCGGCGAGAGCCCGACGACCAGCTGGAGATACTGCGCCACGAACAGGAAGTAGCCGACCATCACGAATATCGACAGGAAGTTGGTGGCCAGCGCCGCGTTGAAGGCAGGGATCCGGAAGAGCCGCACGTCGATCATCGGGTCGGCCAGCCGCCGCTGGCGCCACACGAACAGCACGCCCATCAGCAGCCCGGCCACGACGGAAACGGCGGGAATCACTCCGAAACCACCCTGCGCGAGCTCCTTGAGGCCGTAGATCACCGCGAGCACCGTCACCACGGACATGGCCGCGCTGACCAGGTCCAGACGGCCCGCGTCCGGGTCGCGGTACTCCGGCAGGACCCTGGGTCCGAGGATCAGCAGCGCGGCCATCACCGGCAGGGCCAGGAGGAAGACCGAGCCCCACCAGAAGAACTCCAGCATCAGCCCGCCCAGAACAGGCCCGATGGCGCTGCCGGCGGAGAAGCTGCCGATCCACACGCCGATGGCTACGGAACGCTCCTTGGGATCCTGGAACATGTGGAAGATCAGCGACAGGGTTGACGGCGCCAGGGTCGCCCCGGCGATGCCCAGCAGCGCGCGGCTGACGATGAGCATCTCGGCGCTGGTGGAGAAGGCCGCCAGCAAAGAGGTGGCCCCGAAGGCCGTCGCGCCGATCATGAGCAGCCGGCGACGGCCGATCCGGTCCCCCAGCGTGCCCATCGTGATGAGCGAACCCGCCACGAAGAACCCGTAGATGTCGATGATCCACAGCAACTGGGCGCTCGTCGGCTGGAGGTCGGCGCTGAGGGCCGGCACGGCCAAGTGGAGCACGGTCAGGTCCATGACGTAGAGCAGGCAGGCCAGGGCGAGCACGGCGAGTCCGACCCATTCACGGCGGCCGGCTCTGACTGGGGCGGTGGTGATCATCGGGTCGATCTCCCTGCGGCTGGTCTCGTCTGGTCAGACGAGAGTCGGCCCGAAGACTCATCGGAACGCGACTGGCTGGCCGGACCGGAGCCTTGTTGACGGCCTGTTGACAAGCTGCTCACAGGAGCAGTTGCCAGCGCCGCTATCCTGTC
>JACCQX010000173.1 GCA_013813905.1 Chloroflexota bacterium | reverse complement strand
GCATACGGATCGGACCCTGAGTTGCGCGGATTGCAGCCAGGAGTTCACCTTCACCGCCAGTGAGCAGCAATTCTATTCGGATCGCGGTTTCAGCGATCCTCGGCGCTGCAGCTCGTGCCGGGCCAGTCGCAAGGCTGCGCGCGGTGACTCGGGTGGCGGATTTGGTGGCCGCTCGGGTGGTGGCTACGGAGGCGGCGACAGCAGCTACGGCTCCGGTGGCGGCATCGGCGGCGGGTACTCCGCCTCCGGCGGCTACTCCGCGGGTGGTGGCTACGGTGGCGGCGGTGCAGGCGGCGGTGGCGGTTTCCGCGATCGCGGACCTCGCGAGATGTTCGAGGCGAACTGTTCAGAGTGCGGCAACACGGCCATGGTGCCGTTCCGCCCCACGAGCGGCAAGCCCGTCTACTGCAACGACTGCTTCGCGAAGCGTCGCGCGTAGGCGCAACCAAGCACCGTAAAGGGCAAGGCCCGGGGCGCAAGCCCCGGGCCTTCCTGATTCTCGGCGTCGAGCGCCGTGCCGGCGCGCTCGCGGGCTGGCGCGAGCGCCTGTCCCGTCACCGAGCAAGTGACGGAGTGTCACTCGCCCGAGGTATTCCCCCACCCAGCGCGGCGGTCTGCCGCGAGGTCGGTTCGACGGTAGAGCGGATGGAGCCCACCGACCGCACGGCCGGCTCGCGGCCCGGCGTCTCGACGCGGCCCAGCGTCTCGGCGCGGCCCGGTGTCTCGGCCGGGGTGTCGAAGGACGACCGGAAGTCGTCACCCTTCGCCGACGATCCGCTGTCGTGCGGCTTTTGCATGTGCAGCTCGCCGTCGACATAGCCGCCTTCGTGAAGCATCAGCTTGACGGTCTCGATGGATCCGCTCACCCGACCGGTGGGCAGGATCTCAAGACGCTGGCGGCAGACGAGGTTGCCGGAGTACTGACCGGCGATGACGACCTCCTCGGCGCTGACGTCGGCCGTGACCTTGGCATCTCGATCGATGTGCACGTGGCTGTCGGACTCGATGCTGCCCTCGACGGTGCCGAGGATGCGGATCCCGCGCGCGGTCCTGAGCTTGCCCTCGAAGTGGTCTTCCGCGGCCAGCATGCTTTCGTTCAAGGCCGCTGCCGATGAGGGAGCCGAGTTGATGGGCACGGCGAGCGCTTCCCTGGTGCCCGGCGGCGTGATGGGCCGCACGAAACGCTGATCGTCCGCCGGACGATCGGTGGTGTTGCTGCTACGGCCGAACAATACAGCGCCTCCTTCTGAACCGGTACAGCGCACCTGGCACGTGGTAGGGGAGCCTGGATTCGAACCAGGAACCAGCCGGATATAAGCCGACCGCTCTGACCGTTGAGCTACTCCCCCACGCCGACCACGATGCTACACCCACCGGTCACCCGGCTCGGGCGCGGCCGGCGCTATCCGAGCAGCGGGCGGACGAGCTGGAAGATGACCACCAGCGTGAGATAGCAGATGGGCAGTGCTGCGAACAGTCCGAGCATGGCCGCCCAGCCCGATCGGCGGCGTTCGCCACGAGCGCCGGTCGGCAGCTCCACCCACAGATAGGTGAGCAGGCTGCCCACGAACACCACCACCGCCACGTACAGCGCGACGAGGGGTGTGCGCAGGTCGCCGCCCGGCAGCGACGCGCCGCGTGAGAGGGCCAGCTCATACGCCAGTAGCAGCGCGCCACCGATCGACGCCACGGCGAGATTGGCCGCGACCGCACGCAGCACCGGCGGGGGCGGGTTGCGCGCCTGACGCCAGCGCACTTCCAGCCAGCCTCGTTGGCGCGGCGGCGTCACGGCACGTCCTCCCCCTCCGCTCCGTAACTCTCGATCCGGCGTTCGTGCAGTACGACGAGGCTTGGCCGGCGCGGGATGGTCGCCGGCGTGTAGGCCGCCAGTTCCGACACGGCACCGGTGAAACGCGTCAGCTCCTCCTCCGTGTTCCAGCAACCAAGGCTGGCCCGCAGGGCCGGCTCCCCCTCCACCTCGACGGAGCCGATGATGGCGAAGACACGACGCCCCAGCTCCTCGATGGCGTCCTCCGCCGTCCAGCCGTCGATGCGGAATGTCACGATGCCGGCCATCCGATCGATCGGCGTCAGGAGGGCAACGCCGTCGATCTCGGTCAGGGCAGCCGCGAGCCCGCGAGCCAGGTCCAGCGTGCGCGCATGGGCCCAGCCCAGGCCGACGTACATCTCGAGCCAGCCCAGCGAGCGGGCCAGCCCGAGCAGGGAGCGCCGGGGCAGTCGATCGAGGCGCTCCTGGAGGGTCCACCCGTCGACCATGCCGGGGTCGTTCCAACGGCGCCATAGCGCGCCCGCTCCCTCGGGACCGAGCAACCATCGGTGAGCGGGGAAGGCCACAGCGTCGACTTCCAGGGCCTGGGGGTCGATGGTCAGGGCCCCCGCCGATGCGCTGGCGTCCAGGAGTACCAGCGCGCCAGCCCCGTGCGCTCGGCGGGCCAGCTGCGCGACCGGCAGCACGGCGCCGCTGCGCTCATCTACGTGCGGCAACACGACCAGACCCTCCTCCGACCCGAGCAGCTCGGTCGCATCGTCCGGCGCGACCTCCACGACCACGGCGCCATGAGCCACGGCGACCCCTCGGACGGCGGCCGCTGCACATGGGTCCCCGCCGGTCACCTGGACCCAGCGGCCGCCGATGCCGGGCACGAGGGACAGCGCCAACTGGGTGTGCGCCTCCCCCACTCCATGAGTGACCACGACCTCACTCGGATCGCCCATCACCAGCGCCGCGAGGACGGCGCGTGCCTCATCCTCGCGCTGCGCCACGTCCTCTTCGCGCCCGGCGCCAACACGGCCGACGCGTAGCTCCCACTCGTCGGCCTCGGCCAGCGCCCGGGCCGTCTCGGCCGGAAAGGGCCCAGCCGTGAGCGCGTCGAGGTAGATGCCGGCACCGGTGGCGGGCAGCATCGCCCGGATGGCGGCGATCTTCTCCGTGTCGGGCAGGAATGGATCGACCATCTTCGGACTCTACGCCTCACCGGCGGTCAGGACCCGATACCGTCCGCCCTCCTGGAGCTGGTCGTGAAGTGCGGCCACGGTCGAGAGCAGATCGGCATCCTGCGATCCCTTGTCGGTGCGGATGCGCACGATGCGCGGGAAGCGCATGGCGTAGCCCGAGGCGTGGCGCGTGGAGCGGTGGATGACGTCGAAGGCGATCTCCACCACGACGCTCGGCTCCACCAGGCGGTACCGGCCGTGGCGGCTGATGGTGTGCGCCTCGAACCAGCGCGTCATCTCCGCGATCTCCGCATCAGTCAGGCCGCTGTAGGCCTTGCCGATGGTCACCAGGCGGCCTTCCGATGCCGGCCGGTCGTCACGCACCGCGAAGGTGTAGTCGGAGAGCACCCCGTGGCGCCGGCCGTGGCCCACCTCCACGCCGACCACCACGCAGTCGAGCGTGGAGAGTGGTCGCTTCAGCTTGAGCCAGCCGTAGCCCCGGCGACCGGGGGAATAGATCGAGTCAGGGTCCTTGACCATCAGGCCCTCATTCCCGCGCTGCTGGGAGGCCTGGAAGACGGCCTTCAGCTCGCTGGCATCGGCCGCCGATGCGAGGGTGGCCAAGCCGAAGCCGGGGGTGGTGGCCAGCCCGAGACCCTCCAGTCGTTGACGTCGCTCATGGAGCGCCAGCCGCAGGAGCGGCTCGACGGTCGCGCCCGGCTTGCCGAGCTCGCCCAGGGCGAGCGCGTCGAAGGCCACGTAGATGACCGGCACCTGTGCCTGGATCTCCGCGCTGGGCGCCTTGCGACCGAGCCGCGCCTGGAGCTGGAGGAAGGGCAGGGCCATCCCGTCACGCCAGGCCAGAACCTCGCCGTCCAGGATGCCCTCCCAGGACAGCGCGGCGCCCGCCGCGAGCACCTCGGGAAACTGAGCGCTGACATCCTTGAGGTCGCGGCTGAAGAGCCTCAGCTCGCCGTCGAGCCGGTGGAGCTGGGCGCGGATGCCGTCGTATTTGTCCTCGACCCAGACCGGGGCGCCGAGCCGGGTCAGGACCTCCGCCTCATCGGCCGCGGGGTACGCGAGCATCGACTTGAGCGGGCGGAAGAGCACCAGCTCCGCCGTGCCCAGCCGGTCGTCCCTGGCCAGCTCGGCGACCCGGCCGATGTCGCCGGTGAGCATCAGTGCCCACTGGACCTGCGCCGGGTCACGTCCGAAGCCGCGCGCTACGGCCGCTTCCAGGTGACCCTCGCGCAGGCCGATGCGCAGCTCCGTAGAAAGGATCTTGACCACATGGCGCGCCACGAACGGGTCGCAACGGCGCAGGAGCTCCTCCAGCACGGCCGCCTTGGCCGCGGGACCCCGCGCGGCGGACATGGCCGCCAACGCCCGGCCGACCTCGGGCACTGTGGGCGGCGGCCCGACCGCCCGGTGATCCGCCTCGGCCAGCAGATCGGCCACCGCCTGGCTGAGGTCCGAGGAGGCTTCGTAGTGCGCTCCAAGCGAGCGGGAGTCGGCGCCGGCGACCGCGGCTGCGGCTGCGGCGATGGCCGACCAGCCCAGGCCCGTGCTGCGCGAGTCACGTTCCGGGAAGGGACGTCCGGCCATGAACACCGCCGCCAACGGAAGCTCCTCGGCGGAGCAGGTGGCGAGGTAAGCGGCAAGGATGGCCACCTTTTCAGAGGTGCGGCGCGTGGCCGCGATCGACTCAGCGGTCTCTGCCCAGCGACGCATCCCGCCGATGGTAGTCGTCGCGCGCTGTAGCATCCCGCACCATGGGCGCCCAGGTGATGGTGGAGCGGGAGCAGTGGCAGCCGCACGAGATCGTGGGGCGGCGCGTGACCCTGCGGCGCCATGGACCGGAGAACCTGGCCGCGGTGTCGCGCTGGTATCGCGACCCGGAGGTCGCTCGTCTGACGCGCTACCAGACTCGCCCGATGCCGCGGGAAGAGGTGGAGCGCTTCTTCCAGACCCGGCTATTGGAGCCGGATTCAGTGGCCTACGCCATCCACGTCCGCCTTACCGACCGGCTCATCGGGCTGACCACGTTCAGCGCCCTCGATGCCGACAACGGCTCGGTGCTCTTTCACATCACGCTGGGCGAGCGCGATGTCTGGGGGCAGGGCTACGGGACCGAGGCCACCTCCTTGATGCTGGCCCACGCCTTCGAGCGGCTGGGGCTGCACCGCGTGGGACTCAGCGTCTTCAGCTTCAACGACCGTGCCATCCGCTCCTATGAAAAGGCCGGGTTCCGCATCGAGGGACGGCTGCGTGACGCCATCGTGCGGGACGGGCGCTACTGGGATGAGATCCAGATGGGAGCGCTGCGGCCCGAGTGGCTCCAGCGCTTCGATGATGAGCTCACGTCCCGCGATGCGGCGGCCGTCTCCACGGAACGCTGAGATCGAGCGAGTGGCCAGCAGGGGTCCGCGCGCCGAGGAGGCACGCGCCGCCATCCGGGAGGCCGTCGCGGCGAAGGGCCACGCGACGGCGAACGCCCAGCGGGCCGTGGAACGGCTGGACGAGGCGTTCGCCACGGGCGCATTGCAGCGGACGCCCTTCATCGAGCAGGCCCTGGGCGACCTGCGCGTGGCCCTGGAGCGTGACGAGGGTCAGAAGCTGGGCGGCAAGAGCGCGGAGGCTTCGCGCTTCATCCTGCGCGCCATCGACCGGATGCTGGACGAGGCGTAGCCTTGGCGGCGCGGAGCGCGTCCTCCTGCGCGCGGCGGCGCCTACCGGACGGGGCGAGGCACTCTAGGAGCAGAGGAAGTAAGTCTTGGCGCCGACGTGACGCGTAAGCAGGATGATCGAACCTGCCGCTGTGCGGAACTGGACCTGGCCGGCGTCGAGCAGGACCACCTCGCCCTCGGTGGGATTGATCAGTTCGCCGATCTCCTCCTCTGAGTCGATGGCCTCCCCCTCCGCATCGCGACCGGCGACCGGGTCCCACAGGCTGCCGTCGAAGTCGAAGGGCGACGCCAGTCCGCAATGCTCCAGCCTGAACGGCTGGGCGATCCCGGGCACCGCGTCGGCGACAGACGTGGCCGTGAGGCTCGCGCTCGGGTCCCGCCGGCCGGGCACGAGCCGAAGGTCGGGCGGCAGCGGGTGGAAGGCGGAGGGGTCGGCCGGACGACTCGCCTCCGGGGAAGGACTGCTTCCGTCCCCGGGCGGGCTGACCGCCAGCGAGCTCCCGGGCGGGCTCGCGGCGGACGGGCTTCCGGGCGGGCTGTCGGCGGGCACGGTGGGTGCCGCGTTGCACGAGGCCAGGAGCATGACTCCGAGGAGGAGACCGAGGGTCGAGCGCACGTAACGAGCGTACACTTCCGATCATGCTCGACCGTCTGATGTCACGCCCCAAGGTGTCCGACGAACAGAAGGGGCGCGTGCCCCCGGGCCAGTACGTGACACAGAAGTGGCCGGTGCTCCACTACGGCTCGGTGCCGGCCGTCGACTTGGCCACGTGGGACTTCCGCGTGTGGGGCGAGGTGGAGGATCCTTTCACCTTCTCCTGGGAGGAGTTCCGCCGGATGCCTCGCAAGAGCATCCACCGGGACATCCACTGCGTCACGCGCTGGACGCGGCTGGACATGGACTTCGAGGGTGTTCCCATCCGGCACATCCTGGAACGGGCCGGACTCAAGCCGTCGGCGCGCTTCGTGGTGGAACACGCGGAGCAGGGCTACACCACGAACCTGCCGCTCGAAGTGTTGGATGACGATGACGTCCTGCTGGCCGATGTGGCGGACGGGGAGCCGCTCACGCCCGAGCATGGCTACCCACTGCGCCTGGTGGTGCCCCAGCGCTACTTCTGGAAGAGCGCCAAGTGGATCCGCGGCCTACAGTTCCGGGCGGAGGACCAGCTCGGCTTCTGGGAGCGCTACGGCTACCACAACGAGGCCGATCCCTGGCAGGAGCAGCGCTTCTCCGACGAGTAGCTAGTTTCGCCGCAAGCTCAGGAGTCGCGGGTCGAGGCTGATGGGCCGCAGGTTCCGGTCCAGGTGCCCGATCTCGCGCGTGAGCAGGGCG
Organism: Chloroflexota bacterium; assembly: GCA_013813905.1. GTDB lineage: Bacteria > Chloroflexota > Limnocylindria > Limnocylindrales > CSP1-4 > Palsa-1032. The sequence continues at coordinate 8,231 of JACCQX010000173.1, read as the reverse complement.
TCCAGGCCGACGAGCCGCCCGACCGTGTCGGGCGCCTCCAGCAGGCCCTGTCGGACTGGCAGATCGACCTGTATCAGACCTGTCAGCAGGTACGACAGGGCCGTAGGATCGTCCGTGGCGGTGAGTCGACGGGCGGCAGCCATGAGCAGGTCCCGCCGCTGGTCCGGTGAAAGGCCGGATGTGTCGAGCGTCGGCTCCGGACTGGGCAGCCCGCTCTCCTCGGCCTCCAAGCCCTCGATGGTCATGGCCACCGGCTCGCCCTCGCTGAGCGTGTCCTCCGGCGCCTCGATCTCCACCTCGATCTCGATCTCCGGACCGTCATCGTCGAGCGCCGGCTGGAGCAGCTCCAGGTAGCGCAGGAAGCGCTGCCCCACCCGGCCGGCCATCCGCTCGGCATCCGTCTGGCTCCCCAGCCCTTCATCGATGAGCGTCACATCGCCCAGCAGGTACGGCTGCCGTTCGTGATCCAGCGACATGACCCGGAAGCGCCGCTCGCCCACGGCCACGATGTCGTAGCGCCCGTCCGGATACCGCCCGGCCCGTCGGATCAGCGCGGTGGTGCCCACGTCGGCCAGCCGTCCAGCCATGGGACCCACCTCGCGGCCGTCGCGGATGAGCACGACGCCGAACGGCTCGGAGCGCTCGATGCAGCGTGACACCAGCAGGCGGTAACGCTCCTCGAAGATGTGCAGGGGCAGCGCGACGCCGGGACAGAGCACCGAGTGGAGCGGGAAGAGGGGCAGTTCCATTCGGGACAAGTGTGGCGGGAATCAGAAAGGCGAGCCCGTCTGGGCTCGCCTTTCGCACGATCCCGTAGGGCTCAGTGGCTGCAGCCACCCGGGCTGCCGGTCGACTCCGCCGTTCGAAAGCTGCTGCCGCAGCCACAGCCGGACACGGCGTTGGGGTTGTTCACGGTGAAGCCGGCACCCATGAGGGTATCGAGATAGTCGATCTCCGAGCCGGACAGGTGCTGCGTGCTGTTCTGGTCGACGTAGACCTTGATGCCCTTGCTCTCGACAGTGATGTCCTCGCTGGAGGGCTGGTCCTCGAGCATCATCCCGTAGCGGAAGCCGGAGCAACCGCCGCTGTATACGTAGACGCGCAGACCGACGTTGGGGTCGGCTTCGGCGGCGGTCAACTCCCGCAGCTTGTCGGCTGCGGCGTCGCTCAGCACCACGAGGGGTGCGGTGTCCGTGTCGACGATCCGCTCGGGCGTCGGCGTGGTGGTGGTGGTTTCGATCATCGTGCGGAGTGTCCTCCCCGGGACTGCGTGGTGCGGCACCTCACGGCGGTCGCGGCACCATCGTATGCCTGCCTGCCCGTTTCGGCAAGCGTGCCGGCATCAGGGGTCGTCGGCCTCGTCGGGCGGGAGGTCGTCCGCCTCCTCGAGCTGGATGTCTTCCGCGGGCACTTCCTCAACGCCCTCGCGGGCTGACGATGTCGAGGGCCCGGCGACCTCGGCCGCGGCCACCTCCTCGTCAGCGGCTACGCCGGTCGCCTCGTCCGGGACGCGCGCGTCAGTCATGTGCCATCTGCTCAAACATGTGCCATCTGCTCCGGGCCCAGGCGCTCCACGATGGTGGCGATGCCCTGGCCGACGCCGATGCACATGGTGGCCAGACCGAAACGCGCCTCCCGGCGCTGAAGTTCGTGGACCAGCATCGTGATCAGCCGCGCGCCGCTCATGCCCAGCGGGTGACCCATGGCGATGGCACCCCCGTTCACGTTGACTCGCTGAGGGTCCAGGCCGAGCTCGCGGATGCAGGCCAGCGACTGGGACGCGAAGGCCTCGTTGAGCTCCGTCAGGTCAAGGTCAGCCACGGTCAGTCCGGCTCGCTCCAGCGCCTTTCGTGTGGCGGGGATGGGACCCAGGCCCATGACAGACGGATCGACGCCAGCGACGGCCGAGCTCACGATGCGCGCCAGCGGTCGTAACCCATGGGTGCGGGCGAAGCCGGCTTCGACCAGCACGACGGCGCCGGCGCCATCGTTGATACCCGAGCTGTTGCCGGCAGTCACCGTGCCGCCCTGGCGGAAGGCGGGCTTGAGTCGCGCCAACGCCTCCGGGTTGGTGTCCGGCCGCGGATGCTCGTCGCGCTCCACGACGATCGGCTCAGCCTTCGGCTGGGGCACGCTGACCGGCACGATCTGGTCCCCGAAGCGTCCCTCGTCGATGGCGGCGACGGCCCGCTGGTGGCTGGTCAAGGCGAACGCGTCTTGGTCCTCTCGCGTCACGCCGTGCTGCTCGGCCACGTTCTCGCCGGTCTCGCCCATGGTGAACGGGTGGTGCAGCTCCGAAAGGCGCGGGTTGGTGAAGCGCCAGCCGAGCGTTGTGTCGAACATGGTGCGTTCACCCCGCTCGAACGGACCCTCCGCCTTGGCCATGACGTACGGCGCGCGGGTCATCGATTCGACCCCCCCCGCTACGAAGGCATCGCCGTCGCCCACCATGATCGCGTGGGCGGCGGTATTGATGGCCTGGAGGCCCGAGCCGCACAGCCGGTTGACGGTCTGACCGGCGACGTTCGTCGGTAGCCCGGCCAGCAGGGATGCCATGCGGGCGACGTTGCGATTGTCCTCGCCGGCCTGGTTGGCGGCGCCCAGGATGACGTCCTCGATGAGCGACGAGTCGATGCCGGACCGCTCCACCGCCGCGCGTACAGCGATGGCGGCCAGATCATCCGGCCGCACGGAGCGCAGGGCGCCGCCGTACCTGCCCACAGGGGTCCGCACCGCGCTGACGATCCACGCCTCGCGGACCGGCCGCGACAGGTCTCGGGTCATGGCCGGATTGTAGGCGAGCCGCCGGAGCGGCCCGCCTAGCGGCAGGTCAGCGGGTCAGGCCTATGAAGATGGTCGAATTCTCGCAGTCCGATGCTGATGTTGACGCCCGGCAGCCCGACCGACTCGGTCTGGGCGTGCCAGCTGACCGTATCGGGGTTGGTGCGGCCGGTCTTGGGCAGGTCGCAGCGGGGATACAGCGCGCCGTAGAGCGCCCCTTCCTTGGCCGCGTTCTCGATCGCGACGTAGGCGTAGAAGAGCCGTCCCAGGTCCAGTGCCCCACCGATGACGAGCAGGAAACGGGCAGGATCAGCGCGAACTCCACGAGGCTCTGCCCCCTGGAGCGACGCTCTCCGTCTTTGCGATTGGTGGTAGGCCTGAGCATCCGGGCTCCCGCAGGTTGATGAATGCGACCGAACGGCAAGATGGTCCCGGTGACGACCGGGCACTCGCCACCATGGCGGGCCGCTCAGGAGGGAGCAAGGGGCCGAAGGTACTAGTCGTTGCGACTCGGCACCGGGAGGCCGGCCGCGGTCATCGATCGGGGCAGTTCAGAAGGTGGCCATGCCCCACAGCGCCGGAGCGACGGTGAATCGTTCTCGCGCGTCCATCTCGCCGCTGGCCGCCAGGCGGGCCAGAGCCTCCACCACGGTTCGGAGCCCCAGCATCCCGGCGCGCTCGAAGGGGCCGTGGGGATGGGCAGCACCCAGCTTCAACGCGATGTCCGCGTCCTCCGGCGAGCAGACTCCTTCGCCGATCGCGCGATAGGCCTCGTTGATGATGGCCAGCTCGATCCGCTCGACGATGTCCGCTTCGGCGAGCGGCTCGCCGGAAGGCCCCCGGCCGCCCGCCGGATGGTTCGCCTCGCCGCTCGCCGGCCCATCCGCTCCATACCGATAGAAACCGCTGCCGGTCTTGCGACCCAGCCTGCCCGCCGCCACGAGCTCCTCCTGGCGCGGCGACGGCCGGAAGCGCGGCGCCTGGTCGAAGGCCTCGTGCAGCGCGCGGGCCACGGCCAGATTCACGTCGATGCCCACGAGGTCCATGAGCCGGAACGGACCCATGGGATAGCCGGCCGCCTCCACGGCACTGTCGATCGACTCGACGGTGGCCTGTCCCGCGTCCACCATCCGTAGCGCCTCCAGCGTGAAAGGCCGGTTCACGCGGTTGACGATGAAGCCTGGTGCATCGCGGCAGGTGACCGCGGTCTTGCCCAGTCCGCCACTGAACTCCAGTCCCGCCTGCATCGTCGCGGCGGAGGTCAGCTCACCCTGCACCACCTCGATCAGGGCCATGACCGGCGCGGGGTTGAAGAAGTGCAGCCCCACCACGCGCTCAGGACGTTGGGTCGATGAGGCGATCTCCGTGACGGACAGCGCGCTGGTGTTGGTGGCCAGAAGCGTGCTCGCGGGCGCGGCCGAGTCGAGCGCTCGAAAGATCGTGCGTTTGAGATCCAGGTCCTCCAGGGCCGCCTCGATGACGACATCCGCTTCGGCCGCCAGCGTGTCCAGGCCGTGCGCGTCACGCAGCCGCTCCACGAGGGCGGCCCCGGCTTCGTCGGCGTCCATGCGTCCCTTGGCCACAAGCCTGTCCAGGCCGCTGGCGATCCGATCACGGCCACGAGCGATGGCCGCCTCATCAAGGTCGTTCAGAAGCACCTCATGACCGGCCTGGAGGGCCAGTTGCGCGATCCCGGCGCCCATCGTGCCCGCTCCCACGACCCCCACGATCATCGGCCGCGGTGCCGCGGTCATTCGCCGGTGAATGCCGGCGGGCGCTTGCCCACGAACGCCGCGACCCCTTCGGCGTGGTCGGTCGAGGCGCCGGCCACGGCCTGCAGCTGCGCCTCGTAGTCGAGCTGCGAGGCGAGGTCCGCGCCGAGAGCGCGGTTCAGCGCACGCTTGGTGAGGGCCAGTGACAGCGGAGCGGACTTCGCCAGGCGCTCGGCCAGAGCGCGAGCCTCGTCCATGAGCCGGTCGGCGGGGACCACGCGATTCACCAGTCCCAGCCGCTCCGCAGTGGCGGCGTCCATGGGCTCGGCCAGGAAGGTCATTTCGGCTGCCCGCGCGTAGCCCATGAGCCGTGGCAGGAACCACGTGGAGCCGGTGTCCGGCACCAAACCGACCCGGCTGAAGGCCTGGAGGAAGCGGGCGTCCTCCGAAGCGATGACCAGGTCACACGCAAGGGCCAGGGAGCAGCCGGCACCGGCTGCCACGCCGTTGACCGCCGCGATGATCGGCTTCTCCAGCCGTCGCATGGCCAGGATCAGGGGGTTGTAGCGAGTGCGCAGCTCCGTGATCAGATCGGCCGCGCCCTGCTCCTGCCGCTCCTTGAGGTCCTGTCCAGCGTTGAAGGCGCGACCGGCGCCCGTGATGATGAGCACGCGCACGGCGCGGTCCCGCTCGGCTGCCTTGAGCGCGGAAAGCAGCTCCTCCTTCATCGCACGGTCGAAGGCGTTGAGAGCGTCGGGCCGGTCGAGCGTGATGGTGAGTATCCCGTCGCTCGTTTCCGTGCGAATGGCGGCCACGCTCAGCGTCCCTTCCATTCCGGTGGACGCTTCTCCACGAAGGCGCGCATGCCCTCCTTCTGGTCCGCGCTGCTGAAGAGCAGGAAGAAGTTGCGCCGCTCGAACTCCAGCCCGGCCTCCAGCGAGAGCTCGAAGGCCCGGTTGACCGACTCCTTGGCCGCCCGGATCGCCAGCGGCGGCAGGGCGGCGATCTCGGCGGCCAGGCGCATTGCCTCGGGAAGCGTCTGCTCGCGGGCGGTCAAGCGCGTGATGAGGCCATGCTGCGCCGCCTCACTCGCCGGGAGGTTGCGACCCGTGAGGATGATCTCCATGGCCTTGGCCTTGCCCAGGGCGCGCGTCAGTCGCTGCGTGCCCCCGGCTCCCGGGATGACCCCGATGCGGATCTCCGGCTGGCCGAACACCGCGTCGTCGGCCGCCACGATCATGTCGCAGGCCATGGCCAGCTCGCACCCGCCGCCCAGCGCGAAGCCCCGCACGGCGGCGATGACCGGCACGCGCACCCGCCGGATCCGCTCCCAGCGGGCGAAGCTGTTGGCGACGGTCAAGCTGACCGGCGTCGATTCGACCATCTCCGTGATGTCCGCCCCTGCCGCGAAGGCGCGCTCCCCTGCTCCGGCGATGACGACGCAGCGGCAGCTCTCGTCCCTGTCCAGCCGCTCCAGCGCCTCCACCAGCTCCAGCATCGTCTGCGTGTCGAGCGCGTTGAGCACCTCCGGACGGTCCAAGGTGATCAGCGCAACGCCGTCCAGGGCTCTACCCGTGGCGGGCTCGGTGGCAGGCTGGTCCACCCGGATCCGCGGTCGCTCGGCGGCCGGCGTCCCTTCGGCGGCTGTCGCCTCGCGATGCCCCTCAGACATCGTGGATCTCCTGGGTCACCGGCGCTTCGTCGTCCTGTGGTGGCGGGCCGCTCAGCGCCGCTCGGGCGGATCCCTGCGGGTCCGAGGGCGCTGCGCCCATCACGCGGCGCAGCGCGTCGTAGTCGACAGGCCGCTTCTCCTCGAAGGAGGCCAGTCCCTCCGCGACCTCCGCGGACCCGGCATGGACGGTCAGCCACTCGCGAGCCATGCGGATGGTCATGGACCAGGAAAGGTCCTTCCAGAAGTCGAGCTGGACCTTGGTGGCCCGGATGATCTCAGGCATCTTCTCCAGGAGCGCGTCGCAGAGGTCATCCATAGCCGCATCCAGATCCGCCCGCGGCACCACCCGGTTCAGCCAGCCCCAGTCGAGTGCCTGCTGCGCCGTGATGGGGCGGTTGAGCAGCAGCACCTCACGAGCCCGACGGTCCCCCACGAGCAGCGACATCCACTGCGTGGCGCCGCCGGCCGGCAGGCTGCCGCGCGACGGACCCACATGGCGCAGCACGACATCGTCGGCGGCTATGGCCAGATCACAGGCTAGGTTCAGCTCGTTGCCACCGCCCACGGCCATGCCGTTCAGGCGCGCCACTACCGGCTTGGCACAGCCCTTGACCGCCTCGATGGCCTCGATGAAGCGGCTCATCCAGTCCCAGTAGTCGTTGGGGCCATCGAGGAAGGCCTTTTGCTCATCGAGGTCCGCCCCCGTGCAGAAGGCTCGCTCGCCCGTGCCGGTCAACACGACCACACCCACGCCGTGGTCCGCGGACGCCTCCCGGAACCGGTCGCGGAGGGCCTCCAGAGTCGGTCGGTCAAGTGCGTTGAGGACCTCCGGACGGTCCAGCCGGACGGTCGCCCGGCCGCCCTCGACCGTGTAGTGGACGGTCATGCCTCGTGTTCGTCCGTCACCGGCAGGGAAAGTCCCTCCGGCGGCGTGTCCGCCTCCAGCACGACCAGCGTCATCAGGCCCGGCGCGACCTCGCGCAGGTTCCGCCCCGCGGTGCGCATCTCGTCCGAGGCCATGCCCGCGTCCAGGCTGGCTCGGTCGTCGAAGGTCATCTCGGTGACCATAACGAGCTCCGCGTCGGTAAAGGCCTGCGTGACGCGCTGGACCTTCGTGGAGCGGATGCCGGGGACCTTGGCGATGAGCGGCAGGTGCTCCTCGTGGTAGCGGCGCCGGAACGTCTGGAGCGCCTCATCGCCGCCTTCGGGTCGACGGTAGAGGGCCAGCAGGGTCACGGGCATGGGCAGTGCCTCCGTCTTGGTCGTCGCGTCGTCGCGCTCGGTCTCCGCGCGTGTCGATCGCTGGTCGCGGGCCGATGGTAAGCCTACTATCGGGCCGTGTTGAGTCCGGCGATCGACTGGCTGCTCGACTCCGGCGAGCCGCTCGTGCGCTATCGAGCGCTGGTCGAGCTGGCCGGTGCGTCCGCGAAGGACGGACGAGCGGTGGATGCGCGGCGGCGCATCTTGGATGGACCGATCGTCCGGACCCTGCTGACGGGCCCGGCGGACGCCGTCGGCTCACGTCGCCACCCCTACTCCAAGTGGGGCGGCGCGCACTGGCGGCTGGTCTCGCTGATGGACCTGGGCGTGCCGCCGGAGAACGTCCCGGGCGTGCCCGAGCAGATCGAACCGGTCTTCGGCTGGCTGACGGGCAGGGCGCATCGCAGGAACGTCCCCGTCATCCGCGGCCTGGCTCGTCGATGCGCCTCGATCGAAGGGAACGCGCTGGCGGTCGCCGTCCACTTCGGACTGGCGGGCGATCCCCGGTCGAAGCTGATGGCGGACGGTCTGGTCGCCTGGCAGTGGCCGGATGGCGGCTGGAACTGCGACCGACGCGAGGAAGCGCATCACGCCAGCTTCCACGAGACCCATCCGGCCATGCGCGGGCTCGCTGCCTTCGGACGCGCGACCGGTGACGCATCGGCTACCGCGGCGGCGAATCGAGCCGCCGAGTTCATCCTCCGTCACCGAGTGTGCTTCCGCGAACGGACCGGTGATCCCCTCAGTGCTCAAGCCGTGAAACTTCACTACCCGCCGTACTGGCACTACGATTTCTTCGCCGGCCT
>JACCQX010000161.1 GCA_013813905.1 Chloroflexota bacterium | reverse complement strand
GAAGGCCCATCCCGAGGTGTTCAACATCCTGTTGCAGATCCTTGAGGACGGCCACCTCACGGACGCCAAGGGTCGCCGCGTGGACTTCCGCAACACGGTCATCATCATGACCAGCAACGTGGGCGCGAAGTCATTGCTGAAGGACACCAGCCTCGGCTTCAAGCCGGTCAACACCGATCTCTCGCAGGAGACCCAGGCGCAATACGAGCGCATGAAGGACAAGGTCCTGGAGCAGCTCAAGACGCAATTCCGGCCCGAGTTCCTGAACCGCGTCGACTCTTTCGTGGTCTTCCGCTCGCTCTCCGTAGAGGAGATCCGCCACATCGTCGAGCTGCTGCTCCAGCGTGTGCGCAACCAGCTGAGGACGCAGGAGATCGGCCTGGAGGTCACGGCTGAGGCCAAGGACCACCTCATCAAGCTGGGTTATGACGTCGACTACGGCGCGCGGCCGCTGCGCCGCGTGATCCAGAACCTGGTCGAGGATCCCCTGGCCGAGGCGCTGCTCCTGGGGAGCTTCACGCCGGGACAGACGATCCTCGTCGACCGGTCCGGTGACGCCGGACTTTCCATCGAGCCGCTCGCCGAGAAGACGCCGGTCGAGGCGTAGGGCGGTGGCGCGGCCGGAGAGCCGCTACGTCTGCCAGTCGTGTGGCGCTGCCTTCCATCGTTGGGAGGGCCAGTGCCGTGGATGCTCAGCCTGGAACACGCTCGTCGAGTCGCTCATCCGTGAGCCCGCCGGCGGGCGTACCGCTGGGCGGGCCACACGAGCCGGCGAAGTGCCCCGGTCGCAGCCGCTCGCCGGTTCCGGCGCGTCCCCAGAGCCTCGTCGCCCCATCGGCATCGACGAGGTGGACCGCGTCCTGGGCGGTGGCCTGGTGCCCGGGTCGCTGGTGCTGCTCGGCGGTGAGCCTGGCATCGGCAAGTCCACGCTGGTCCTGGAGATGGCCGCCGGCGTGGCGCGCGAGAAGGGCGGCGGCGGGGTGCTCTACGCCTCGGGCGAGGAGTCGGCGGCGCAGCTGCGCCTGCGCGCCGAGCGCCTGGGACTGAGCAGCGCTGTGCCGGGCGAGCGCATCGGGCTGCTGGCCGAGACCGAGGTCGATCGCATCGTGGCGGCCGCTGAGGCGGAAGGTCCCAGCATGTTGATCATCGACTCCATCCAGACCATGACTGCCGACGGATTGCAGGGCCCCGCTGGCTCCGTCGGCCAGGTCCGCGAGGCTGCCGCTCGATTGGGCGCCTATGCCCGCTCGGCCGGCGTACCGGTCATCCTGGTCGGCCACGTGACGAAGGATGGGAGTCTGGCTGGGCCCCGGACGCTGGAGCATCTGGTCGACGCCGTGCTCACGCTGGACGGCGAACGATTCGGCACCCTGCGACTGCTGCGTGCGGCCAAGAACCGTTTCGGGTCCACCGAGGAGGTCGGCGTGCTCGAGATGACCGCCGACGGCCTGCGGCCCGTGATGGATCCGGCCCGCGCGTTCCTGGGTGATGGCGCCGGCGAGTCGGCCGGCGTCGCAGTGGCGGCCACGCTGGAGGGCAGCCGCCCGCTGCTCGTCGAGGTCCAGGCGCTGGTGGCACCGTCAGGCTATGGCACGCCGCGCCGCACCGTGGCGGGCGTCGAGCAGAACCGCGTGGCTCTCTTGGTGGCGGTCCTGGGTCGCCGCTGTGGCGCGGACATCTCCGGCCACGACCTGTATGTCAGTCTCGCCGGAGGGGCAGCGGTCAGCGAACCGGCGCTGGATCTGGCCATCGCCCTGGCTCTCGTCTCATCGCTGCGAGACCGGCCACTCCGGCCGGCGACGGTGGTCTGTGGCGAGGTCTCGCTGCTGGGCGAGTTACGGCCGGCGAGGGGTCTCGAGCGGCGAGCTCGCGAGGCCGCGCGGCTCGGCTTCAGTCAGGCCCTGGTGCCCTGGCCGAGCGGCACGGCGATGCCACGCATCCCCGGCCTCGAGGTCATCCCCGCGCGGACCCTGAGGGAGGCGCTGGGACTGGTACTCATGCCGCGGAACGGTGCCGTTAGGGAGGGTCATGGCGAGCGGGAGCCCGTGCTAGGCTCGCCTGGCTCATGATGCGTTTCGTCCGGCTCTGGGGTGGTTCATCGGGCGTGATCGTGGCCATCACCCTGGCCAGCGGCGCGCCGTGGTTCTTCGACCCCTCCGTCGCCGGCAGGTTGCTTCTGGCAGCCTGGATCGGCGCCTGGACGGTGGTCGGATACTCAATCATGCCGTACATCACGGTGCAGCCGGCGGCACGGCACACCCGAAGCACTCGGACGGTCCGCCGGTGTACGTGGACACCAGCGCCATCTTCGACGGACGGATCACCGACGTGGCGGCAGCCGGCTTCCTCATAGGCACGCTGGTGGTGCCGCGCTTCGTGCTGGAAGGGCTTCAGCGCATCGCCGATAGCACCGATTCCGCTCGTCGCACGCGTGGACGGCGCGGCCTGGAGATCCTCACGCAACTACAGAAGGATCCGCGTGTCAGCTTCGAGCTGAGCGACGAGGATGCGTCGGCCATCGACGAGGTGGACGCCAAGCTGGTCTCGCTCGCCCGAGCGCGTAACGGCGCCGTGCTGACCACTGATCACAACCTCAACCGCGTGGCCCAACTGCAAGGGGTGCGGGTGCTCGACCTCAACCATCTGACGAACGCGCTGAAGCCGACCTTCCTGTCGGGCGAGGAGATGCGGGTCAAGGTCATCCAGCAGGGCAAGGAGCCGGGCCAGGGCGTGGCTTACCTGGACGACGCACGATGATCGTGGTCGAGGGCGGCGGCTCGCATCTGCAGCGTGAGGTCGAGGTCACGGTGACGCGGGTCCTGCAGACGGTGGCCGGTCGGATGGTCTTCGCGCACCCGCGAACTTGAGCGTGACTGAGGCGTTCGCCGACGCGATCGTGGTAGCCGCCGGGTCCAGCCGGCGCATGGGCGGGCCGGACAAGCTGTTGGAGCCGATCGGTGGCCGCCCGGTACTTGCCTGGTCCCTGGGCGCCATGGCCGATGCCCCCAGCGTGGCCCGCCTGATCCTGGTCACGGCACGGGAGCGTGTGGCTGAGATGGCGTCGCTGCCCTGGGTCCGGGAGCTGGACGCGACGGTCCTGCCCGGCGGCACGCGACGCCAGGACTCCGTGGCGGCTGGGTTGGCCGCCTCAGGTTCGGATGTGGTGCTTGTCCACGATGGAGCACGGCCATTGGTCAGCGTCGAGACCGTGGAGGCCGTGGCGCAGGCCGCCCGGCAGCACGGTGCCGCACTGCCCGTCCTGCCGCTCGTGGATTCGCTCAAGCGAGTGGGGCCGGACGGACGGGCGCTGCCCGTGGATCGTGCCGGCCTGTTTCGAGCACAAACTCCCCAGGGCGCGCGCCGGGATCTGTTGACGTCTGCCTTCGCGGCGCTGGGTGGCTCCGATCACGAGTGGACCGACGAGGCAGCCCTCTTGGAGGCGCACGGCGTCCCGGTCAGAGGCCTTCCCGGTGATCCCCGCAACATCAAGGTGACCGAGCCCGCCGATCTGGAGACGGCACGGGCATTTGCCGGACGTGATGAAGAGGCCGCCTGGCCGCGCTACGGCAGCGCCACGGACCTTCACCCGTTCGGGCCGCAGGACGGCCTGGCGCTGGGTGGCATCCAGCTACCCGACGCGCCACGGCTCTTCGGGCACTCGGACGGTGACGTGGTGCTGCACGCCATCGCCGATGCCTGCCTGGGGGCAGCGGGCCTGCCCGACCTGGGCCGCCAGTTCTCGGCCTCTGACCCTTTGACGGGCGGGGTCGACTCGGCCGCGCTCCTGGGCGCCGTACTGGCGAGTGTGGTCGCCGAGGGCTGGCGTCCCGCGTCTGCGGACGTGAGCATCGTGGGCGCTCGACCCCGACTGGGCGGGCGTCGGCTGGAGGCCATCCGCCAGCGCCTGGGTGAGCTGCTGGACTTGCCCGTGGAGCGGGTGGGAGTGCGCGCCTCGACCGGGAACCTGTCGGGCGATGAAGGCTACGGTCTGGCCATCTCGGCCTCGGCCCTGGTCGGTCTCGTGCGACGCTAGCGGACGGCCCAAGACTCGCGCTGAGTGGACTGGGGCGCGACTCGTTCGCCGAGCGGACCGGTCGCGAGCCGTCATCATGGCGGCATGAGCCTACGTTTCCGCAACACCCTCGGCGGCGAGCTGGAGCCGTTCCAGCCGCTGGAAGCTGGCAAGGTCGGTCTCTACAGCTGCGGACCGACCGTCTACGGGCCCGCCCACGTCGGCAATTTCCGCAGTTTCGTGTTCGCCGATCTGCTGCGTCGCTATCTTCTTTGGTCGGGCTACAGCGTGACGTGGGTCATGAACGTCACCGATGTCGATGACAAGCTGATCCGGCGGGCGGCGGCCGAGGGCGTGAGCATCAAGGAGCTCGCCGACCGCTACGCCGAGCGTTTCGAGGCGGACATGCGCCTGCTGGACATCGCGCCACCCGACGTGATGCCGCGGGCCACAGAGCACATCGACGACATGGTCATGCTCATCGAGCGGTTGCTGGAGCGCGGCCACGCCTACCGCACCGATGACGGCTCGGTGTTCTTCCGCATCGACTCCTGGCCGGCCTATGGCCGGCTGGCGCGTCTCGATCCGGAGCAACAGCGCGTCGGTGAGCGTGTGGAAGCCGACGAGTACGGCAAGGACGACGTGCGCGATTTCGCTCTGTGGAAGGGTCCCAAGCCGGCCGAGCCGTCCTGGTCGACGGCCATCGGGGAGGGGCGGCCCGGCTGGCACATCGAGTGCTCCGCCATGAGCATGAAGTACCTGGGCGCCAGCTTCGACATCCATACCGGCGGCATCGACCTGGTCTTCCCACACCACGAGGACGAGATGGCTCAGTCGGAGGCGGCTACAGGCCAGCGTTTCGTGAGCGTCTGGCTGCACTGCGCCCACCTGCGCATGGGTGGCCAGAAGATGGCCAAGCGCACGGGCAACTTCGCCGTGCCGGACGACGTATACGCTGAAGGTATCTCCCCGCGGGTGCTGCGCTACGCGTTGCTCTCCACCCACTACCGGACCGGTCCAGACTTCACCGAGGCCGCCCTGGCCACGGCCGCATCGTCGGTCGAGCGGCTGGCCACGGTGCTCCTTGCCCTGGATGCGTACCGCCAGGAGCGAGCCGACGACGCTTCGCTGGCCGAGCTTCTGGAAGGCACTCGGGAGGCCTTCCGGGGCCACATGGACGACGATCTCAACGTCGCCCCGGCACTCGGCGCCGTCTTCGACCTGGTGCGCGAGCTCAACCGGCGGCTGGCGGACCGAGCGCTCTCTACGGCCGATGCGGCACTGGCGGCGAGTGCCCTGCGCGATCTGGACTCCGTGTTGGGCGTGGCCGAGGATCCGACCGCGCCTCAGGCGGATCGCGCCGTGCAGCGTCTGCTCGACCTGCGTGTGGCGGCCCGCGCCGAGCGAGACTGGGCACGCTCCGATGGCCTTCGCGCGGAGCTGGCCGAGCTTGGCGTGACCGTCGAGGACACGGCCGACGGCCAGCGCTGGCGCCGCAGCACGGAACCGGTGCATGGCTAGGCGCCGCGAACCCCCGGACGATGACCGCCGGCGACCGGACGATGCGCGGGGCCGGCGCGGCGAGCAGTGGCGACCCGAGGGGCCGTCGCGCGGTCCCGGCTCGGAAGGCGCCTTCGGTGCGGAGCGCGATCCTGGTTCAGGTCGCGATCCTGGTGGAGGGCGCGGGCTCAGGCGGCCGCCGGGCCCGAGTGGTGGTTCAAGGGCAGGTGGCAGGCCGGGGGCAGGACCAGGCGGGCCGGGGTCGGGGCCACGCGGAGCCTCGGCCGGGCCTCGACCGTCCTTCGGCCGGCCCCAGGGACGCCAGGAGGGCCAGGATCGTCCGCGGCCGGAGCGCCCGGATGGCCGCGGTCGCCCATGGCAAGAGCGTCCGAGCCGGCCCCATCGTCCTTGGGATGCCCTCGGTGGGAGGCCGGGGGATGATCCGCGCGGCACCGAACGACCCTGGCGCGGTGATCCCCGGCCCGGCGACGATCGGCCGCGCTACGATCAGTCCTTCGACCACCGGCCGCGCTACGACGCCCGCCCCCGCTACGACGCCCGCCCCCGCCGCGACGACCGCATCGGCCCGGACCGACGAGACGACCGCACCGGGTCCGGGCGCCACGACGACTTCGCATCCGGGTATAGACCGTACCGCCCGGACCGCACGAGAGACGCCCGGCCGGATCGCTCCTGGGCCGGTCCATCCGGTCCCTCCGGACGCCCGGCTCAGGGCGGCGCACGGCCCTGGCAGGACCGCCGCCCGCCACGGCCCGGATCGGACCGTCCGTGGGACCCGTCCCGTCGACCGGACGAGCAGCGACCCGCGACGGCCGCTGAGCAGTTGGGCGAAACCGAGGAATTGGTGGCCGGACGGCGACCGGTCGAAGAAGCTTTTGCGGCGAAGCGCGAAGTTCGGCGGATGCTGGTCGTGCCCGAGCGGCGAGCCGCCCTGGAGGCGCTCGTCCTTCATGCGACCGCCCTGCGCGTTCCAGTGGTGGAAGTAGAGGGCGGCAGCCTCACGTCGCTGTGCGGCTTCGACGGCCATCAGGGAGTGGCACTGGTCGTGGCGCCACGCCGCTGGGCGACCCTTGACGAGATCATCGCGCGTGCCCGGGAACGGGGCGAGCCGCCTTTCGTCCTGGTGCTGGATTCGCTGGAGGACCCACAGAACGTCGGCACGCTGCTCCGGACGGCCGAGGCCTGCGGCATCCACGGCGTCCTCTTCCCTACGCGTCGCGCTGCCCCCATGTCGCCGGCGGCGGTGAAGGCATCGGCAGGAGCCATAGAACACCTGCTGCTGTGTCCCACGGACGACCTGGCGGCCGCCCTGGCGGACTTGCGGGGGGCTGGCCTGCGCCTCATCGGTGCGGACGAGGGTGCGGCACTGCCCTACCGCGAGTCCGACCTGCGCGGGCCGCTGGCGCTGGTGGTGGGCAGCGAGGCACACGGGCTCTCCGGCGCGGTCCGGCGCCGCCTGGATGCCACGGTCAGGCTGCCGATGCGC
>JACCQX010000157.1 GCA_013813905.1 Chloroflexota bacterium | reverse complement strand
CCCATGCGCACGCGGGCCATGGCGCTGTCGCTGATGTTGACCAGGTCGGCGCCTGCCTCCTGGAGCAGACGAGCGGCCTCGATGGTGCGCTCGATGCGAACCGAACGGGGTGGGTCGATCTCCACGCTGACCACGAAGCGCCCCTCGTCAAGAGCCCGGGCCAGGGCCGTGGGCGGGGGCGGCTCCTGTGCAGAGCCCCCGCTCCGCTCGGCGATGGTGGCGCGCGGGGCAGCGCCGGTGCCCAGCGGCTCGGAAGTGGCCGCGGCGGTTCCCTGTTCGCGGGCCAGGGCACGACCGAGCGCCTGGCGCATGGCCGCCACGTGCTCCGGCGTGGTGCCGCAGCAGCCGCCGATGATGCGACCGCCGGCGGCCAGGAAGCGGGTCACCGCGTCGCCGAAGTAGGCCGGCCCCGCGGCGTAGACGAACTGGCCCTCCACGCGCTGCGGCAACCCGGCGTTGGGCATGATGGAGCGTGCTAGTCCGGCCGAGGGCAGGCCCATCTGGTCCAGCGCGTCCAGGCAGACCAGCGGCCCCACGCCGCAGTTCACGCCCACGGCATCGACCCCGGCCGTGGCCAGCGCGGTGGCGGCGGTCTGCGGGCTGGTGCCGTCCATGGCCACCAAATCCTCACCGAAGGTCATCTGCGCCACGATGGGCAGGTCGCCCAGGGCGCGTGCCTCGGCGATGCCGGCCAGGAGCTCCTCCAGGTCGCTGAAGGTCTCGAAGATGAGCAGGTCGGCGCCGCCCTCCAGCAGGCCCTCGATCTGTTCGCGGAAGGCGCCGCGGATCGCCGTCTCCGAAGCGCGTTCCGGCCCACGCACAGCGTGTCCCAGCGGCCCGATGCTGCCGCCCACCAGGACATCGCGACCGGACACGTCGCGCGCCTCACGAGCGAGCTGAGCCGCACGGCGATTGAGGCGGGTCACCTGGCCGGCCAACCCGAACGGCTCCAGGCGGAAGCGGTTGGCACCGAACGAATCGGTCTCGACGGCGTCCGCGCCGGCGGCGATGGCTTCGCGGTGGATGGCGCCGATGAGGTCGGGGCGCGTCAGGACCAGCTCGTCGAGCGAGCTGCGCTGCGGCACCCCGCGGCTGAAGAGCAGGGTGCCCATGGCCCCGTCGAAGAGCATCGGCCGCTTGGCCAGACGCTCAGCGAAGGCGCGGCGGGCGTGTGAGTCCTTGTCACGCATGGCCACAGGGTACAAGCGAAGACCTGCGCATCGGCGCCGGCGGCGACCGATCCACGGGGATCAGATGCGTCCCCGCCGACGCAGCAGGGCCAGCCTCACGCCGTCCCAGGCTATCTCCGGCGGTCGCGGCCGGCCGTTGTATGTCGAGGCCATCGACGAGGCGTATGCCCCCGCCACCCCGATGGCCACGAGGTCGTCGCGCCGCAGCGGTGGCAGAGCCGCCTCTCCCAGACGGTCCGTGGACTCACAGACAGGCCCATCGACGCGGACCATGACCGCTGGCTGGCCGACCCCGGACGCCGGCTCGACCGCGCGCCCCATCGACGTCAGCGCAAGGAGCGGGTGCTCGGCTCCATACAGCGCCGGTCGGATGAGCTCCGTCATGCCTGCGTCCAGCACCACGATCGGCCTCTCGCGCGAACGTACGTGGAGCACGGACGCCACGAGCCAGCCGGCGCCAGCCACGACCGCCCGGCCCGGCTCGATCGCCAGCCGCCTGGGTCGGACATCCTCCGGAAGCTCGTTCAGCTCCTGGTGGACGGCCGCGGCGAACAGCCGGGCGCTCGGGACGGAGCCGGCCAGCCCATGATCGACCGGGAAGCCAGAGCCGCAGTCGAGCGTATCGAAGTCCGGTAGCGACGCGCGTTGCAGTCCCAGCACGCGCAGCCCCACGCGCACGGCCGCGCGCCACGCGTCGACCGCGCCGAGCTGCGAGCCGACGTGGACGTGGAGCCCTCGCCAGCGCAGCGGCCCTGACACGCCGCCGCCCGCCTCGATCACCTCTGGGAGCTCCTCGGTCAGCACTCCGAACTTGGAATCGGCCGCGCCGACCGCAAGTCCGAGATGGGTCTCGGGACGAACCTGTGGGTTGAGGCGCACCAGCACGTCCAGCCGTGGCTCATCTCGATCGCTTCGCCGTCCCTCGCGCCGTCCAGCGGCCTCCATCAAGCGGGCCAGCACCGCCGCCTCCTCGGCCGACTCCAGGCTCACCCATAGCAGTGGGCTGCCAGCCCTAACTCCTGCCACCGCTGTGCCCAGGTCGTTGGTGCTCTTGCCGACCCCCTCGAGCGCGGTCAGTGCCGTGGGGAATCCCGCGCGGCGCGCCAGCAGGAGCTCGCCTCCGGACACGGCGCTAGCCCCGAATCCGTTCCCGGTCAACCGTTCCAGGAGCCCCGGCAGCCCGTTGGCCTTGAGCGCGTAGAGGCGTAGCCAGGGATCCGGGAACGCATCGCGGATGGCCTGGGCGTCGGCCTCCAGACGCGCCAGGTCGTAGAGGTAGAGTGGTGTTCCGTACCGGCGCGTCGCCTGACGCATCGCTTCACGGGTCAGCGCTTGCATCGGGCAAGCGTAGGGGGTGCGGGTCTGCAAGGAGCCGCCTGCCGAAAGGCGACCGCGATGTCCAGGGCACAGCGTTCCGTCGCCTCGGCAGTGGCCGGAAGGCCATCATCAAAGCCGGGACCACGCCTCGATATGAGTGATCGGAGGATCATGATGCCTGCCGACAAGGAGATGCCGGACACCATCCGGCGCTCACCCAAGAAGGCGCAGCGGACCTGGGCCAAGACGCACGACAGTGCTGTGGAGAGCTACGGGGAAGGCGAGCGGGCACATCGCACGGCCTTCTCGTCGCTCAAGCACTCCTTCGAGAAGGTCGGCGACCGCTGGGAGCCCAAGGACCAGAAGGGACCCTCCGACCCCCAGGCGGCCAAGGGCGGTCGGGATGCCCGCGACAGCGGTAGTGAGACGTTCGGCGGCGTGGACGTTCTGGGCCACACCCGGGACGAGCTCTACGAGCGAGCGCGGGACCTGGACATCAAGGGCCGCTCATCGATGAGCAAGAACGAGCTGGCACGGGCCATCGCGCGCAAGCAGTGACCGCCTAGCCCTGTCATACGCTCGGACGCTCAGACGCCCGGCACCAGCCGGCGCACCAGGCCCAACGCGGTCGACACCAGCGAGATGACGAGCGCGGCCAGGGCCGCGTATATCACCACATCCAGGTCGAACTGACCGGGTGGCCAGCCGGCGATCCTGAAGCCCAGCGCGAGCCAGCCGCTGACGAAGGCGAGGAGGAGCAACATGGCCGTGTTGACCAGCAGCCCGACCAGGCCAAGGGCGAACAGGTTGAGGGGCAGGCTGAGCAGCGACACTATGGGCCGGATGTAGGTGTTGATGAGCCCGAAGATGGCCGCTACCAGGAGCAGGTGCCACCATTCGTCGCCGAAGTCGACCTGGATCCGGGGCACCAGCATCACGGCCACCACCAGCGCGATGGCGTTGATGACCAGGCGGACCAGGAAGTCGAGCATCTGTGTCTCCGTGATGGCGCTGCGGTCGCGCCTGCGACATGGTACGGCCGGCGGGTAGCATCTTCCCCTGCCCCGGCGTGGGCCCGTTCATCGTTGCTCGCATAGGCCCACCGCCATCACTACGCCCAGCGCACCGTCACCGGAGCTGCCATGACGACCGAGCCGTTCGTCTCTCTGGTCGAGGACACGCGTCCCTCGCCCGCGACGCCGTTCCAGCACCTGTTCCATGCCTTCCTCGACGACTACTTCGGGGCGTATCCCGTCTGGGCCACCCTCACCGGTCATCACCTGCTGGATCATCAGTGGGGCGACTTCAGCGAGAGTGGTCGGCTGGCTCGACTAGCCATGGTCGATGAGCATCAGCGGAGCTTCCGGGATATGCCCGAAGCCGACCTGTCGGCCGACGAGCGGATCGACCGCGGGATCATGCTGGAGCTCCTTGACCACCTGCGCTTCGAGGAAGGCGTGCTGCGCGAGCCCAGCTGGGACCCCTTGGCCTACGTCTACGTGGCGGGCAGCGGGCTGTTCGGCCTGCTGGCACGCGACTACGCGCCCTGGTCGCATCGAGGCAACGCCTTCCTCCACCGGGTGCAAGGCCTGGCGCAGGTGTTCGAGGACGCTCGGGCGAACCTCCTGGGGCTGCCCGACCGACCGGTCTCGCTGCTGCACACCGACACCGCCCTCTCCCAGCTGTCAGGCGTGGGCGACCTGATCGATGAGGGCATCGCCGAGGCGCAGCGCCGCGCCGAAGCCGGGGAAGAGCCGGACCTGCTGGCCGCGCTGCAAGATGCCGCGGGACCGGCGCGAGAGGCACTGGAGCGGTTCCGCGCGGCGCTCGACACGGAGATCCGCGGCCGGGCGGAGGGAGACGGGCGTCTGGGCCCGGGACTCTTTCAGCAGAAGCTGCACCACACGCTGTCGAGCGACCTGGGCTATGCGGAGCTGCGCAGTCGCGCTCGGCGCGACTACGAGCTGGTGCGCGGTGAGATGGTGCGGCTCTCCCGCGATCTGTGGGCGACCTGGAAGCCGGAAGAGCCCCTGCCCCAGGAAACCGATGAGAACGACGATGTCGACAGCCGCATCGTGCGCGGCGTCCTGGACGCCATCGCGACCGAGCACCGCCGTCCGGACGAGCTGCTCGAGTGGTGCCAGCAGGAGGTCGCTCGCATCGAGGACTTCTGCCGGGAGCGGAGCCTCATCGGACTGCCTGATGAGGCACT
The DNA here is from genome assembly GCA_013813905.1 of Chloroflexota bacterium. Lineage (GTDB taxonomy): Bacteria > Chloroflexota > Limnocylindria > Limnocylindrales > CSP1-4 > Palsa-1032. Next base: position 5,051 of record JACCQX010000157.1, on the reverse strand, counting down.
CAGGATCACCTGGACGCCCGTCTTCATGCGCGCCTACGGTCGCGCCTTCCTAGATTCGCCAGGACCCCTGGACCAGGGTCAGTCGAGCTACTTCTGGATCACGCCGCCGGACGAGAGCGGGCCGCCGGAGGACGTCGAGTCCTACCTTCGGGAGGACAACGACCGGATGCTGCGGCTGCTCTGCATCCACGAGGGGGTGCCCGGCCACTACCTCCAGCTGGCCTGGTCGAACCGGTCGCCATCGCTGGTGCGCTCGATCTTCTCCAACGGCATGTTCGCCGAGGGTTGGGCCGTCTACGTGACCCAGGTGATGATGGACCTGGGCTACGGGGGCGACGATCCCGCGCTGATGCTGAACCACTGGAAGTTCTACCTGCGGGCCATCACGAACGCCATCATGGACGTGGAGATCCACACCGCCGGCATGGACGAGGCGGCGGCCATGGAGCTGATGGTCGAGGGCGGTTTCCAGGAGCCGGATGAGGCGCGCGCCAAGTGGCTGCGGGCCCGGCTCACTTCGACCCAGCTGTGCACGTACTACCTCGGATCGCTGGAGATGTGGGACATGGAGGTGGCCGCTCGGCAGCGTGCGGCCCTGGCGTCAGGGGCCGGCCTGGATGCGGTGCCCGCGCAGCGCATCGTGGGCGACCTGGGCGAGACGCCCGGCTTCGAGTACCGGGCGCATCTCGAGTCGGTCATCAGGCACGGGTCCCCGCCCATCAAGTGGGTGGCGCGCATCCTGGGGCACCGCAACTGATCGATGGCCATCATCTGCCGGGATGTCGGGTTCCTCTTCCTGCAGGCACCGCACACCGGATCGAGCGCGATCGGGAGGGCGCTGCGCAAGCAGCTCGCCTGCACCCGACTCGTGCACGACTACGCCCGCGATGAGGCCGGTCGCATCATCATGCGAAGGAAGCACCAGACGCTCTCACAGCTGCTGGCCACCAGCACCATCAGCGCGGAGGAGCGCTCGAACCTCTTCGTCGCCGCCGGAGTGCGCAACCCGTTCGACCTGGTGGTCACCGAGTACGCACGCGGCATCGACCTCGATGCCCCGGATGACACCGAGGAACGGAAGCACCCGGATGCCTGGCTCCCTGAGCCTTCGCCAGAGGACTTCGAGCGGTTCGTGCGTCGCCGATACGCAGCCGGCCTGGCCAGGCGCGCCACCCGCAGGCGCCGCCGTGGCCTGCCCAGCGACTACACCGAGGGAGTGGACTTCATCATCCGGTTCGAGCGCATGCAGGCGGATCTTGACGAGGCTCTGCGCAGCGTCGGAGTGCTGACGCGTGTGATGATCCCGGTGGTGAACGTCACGCCGGCACGAAAGGGCCGCCACTATCGCGAGTACTACACGGCCGAAGCGCGTCACATCATCGAGCGAGTCTGGGCCGAACGCCTGGGCCGCTGGGGTTATGCATTCGAAGCGAACAGCGGCTGACGTCGCCGACCGTGTGCGGTCGCTTTGGGCTCAGAAGGAGTAGCCGAAGCGCTCCAGGTACGGTGCGAACGCCTGCTGCACGACCCGGCGAGAATCCTCGCTGTAGAACTCGCGATAGTCTCGGGTCTGCCGCTCCTGCGTGACGTTGTGGCGCGGGATCACGTACGAACCCTCGATCCCGCCGCGGCGGAGGGCCTCGTCGAAGTCGTGCTGGAGGTGCTCGAAGCGCATGATGAAGTCGACGTCATCATGGTAGGAGGGGCCCTGCTGAGCGGCGCGACCTCGCAGTCGGTCGAGGGTGCCGGGCTTGAAGGCGTAGTCGATCCATTCCTCGAAGCTATGGTCCTGACAGAACTCCGCGAAGTCCACGATGCGCGACCGACCCGTAGACCGTCGCTTGGCGATCCTGGTGGGCTCTGCGCTGGCATGCTTGAAGTACGTGGAGACGAGTGCGTCGAACGGGTTGCGGACAGCAGAGAACGCGAACAGGTCAGCGCGCTCGGCGGCGCTGATGAGGCCGGCCGTCAGCAACTGACGCATCGTGGTGTGCTTCCTCCGCGCCAGGATCCGCCCGTCCGCGTCCTGGATCTCTCTCGGCGGGATCCATTCTCCGGTCAGCTCTTCGTTCAGGACCTTGGCGATGGCCGACGAGCCGGTATGTGGCGCCAGGATGAAGAGAAGCCTGTGGCTTCGGGAGATGACCGCCATACCGCGGCAATCTACACGACGATGGTCACGCCCCACCGTTCGCTTCCTGCCACTGCGGCCGCAGGCAGCTGGACCGTCGTAGCGTGATGCGGCGGGACGGGAACGCGGAGGCCGCGCGAGGAGAGATGCGGCCTTCGGCGCCGACCCGGCGGCCCGAGTCCGCTCAAAGCCGCCGGGACGATGAGGCTTCGCCGGAGCCGTCTGCCCAGGAGCTCGACGACATCGAGCGGCATCTTGCTGTGCTGCCGCTCCACGCAGGCGGGCGGGCCTGGCAGGACGACGATCTCGGTCTGTTGATCGTCCGGGCCGAGCCGCCAGGCCAGGGTCATGACCTCGCGGCCATGGTGCGCTGGCCGGCCGGCGAGTTGCGCGACCGCCTGGCGGCATTGGAGCGGCATGCGCGTGCGGACGGAACGTGGCCGTCGCTGCTCCTCGCCGAGGGCCTGAGCCGGCCAGCAGACCTTCCGGCCCGAGTCGCCGAGGCCGGTTGGTCGCAGCTCAGGCAAGAGACGACGATGTGGACCCGCCGCCCCGTCGCCGTGCCGCACCTCGATCCGCGGTTGCGCCTGGAGGCCGCCACCGAGCGGAGCGTCGCTGAGTACGAGGCACTGGAGCGACGGATCTTCGGGCTTCCGGCCTGGGACGCCGCGGGACGTGTGCGCGGCCTCAGCGCGGGCATCGCTGGGGGCACTCTTCGGGCTTTCCTGGTCCGCTCGGGTGGAGTCGCCGTGGCCGTGGCTCGGCTCTCACTGCTCTACGGATCGGCGGGGCTATACGGCATCGGCGTGGCGCCGGAGCGTCGGCGCGAGGGCTTGGGTGGCTTCGTCACGGCGGTCGCCATGCGTGCCGCGCTGGCGCGCGGCGGCTCGCTGGTGTGGCTCTCCGTGGAGAACGATAACGCGGCCGCCCGGCGTCTCTACGAGCGGCTGGGCTTCCGTCCCGCCTTCGGATGGAGCCGCTGGCTGGCGCCGCCGCGTTGATCGGCCGGGGTCTTGTCCGCGAAGCCGCGGGTCTCTTCCTCCAGACGGTCGCGATCCTGCGTCGCGCTGAAGCGCACGCCCACGGAGGCCGTCGCGCCGGCCGCCAAGACGAGCGGCCAGCGAAGGTGCAGGGCACTGCCCTGGTACACGCGCTCGAAACCCCCCTCCGAATTGGAGACGGTCTCGATGGCATGCCAGATCACCCGCGCCGCGGGTTCCAGGAGCGCCTCCAGCCGCACCCCAAGCTGGTCGTTGCCGAAGGCCAGCCGGTCCACCCCAGCGACATCTCCACTGCCGTCGTGCGGCGTGCGGGTCGTGACCGCTGCGTCATCCGGCACGGCGTACCAGGCTGCCGGGTTACCGCCGCCACCGAGCATCTGGAACGCCCACTCCAGGTCCAGCTCCGTTTCCAGGGCCGTGTCGCCACGATTGCGCAGCTCCGCCTTCAGGGCCAACTCCGGAGATAGACGCGTCCCGCCCAACTCGAACCGCTTGATGAGCGTGACCGGCCATCCCCCGTCGCCGCCCGCGCTCCCGTCGCGCCGGGGGCCAGAAGGATGAACGGCGCCGTCGCGGCGCAACACCAGTCGCCCTTCGGTCAGCTCCTCGACCTCATAGGGCTCCTCAGCCAGGTCCGCCTGGTCGTCGAACTCCTCCGCTGAGAGCTCGGCTGCTCCCAGTCCCGCGGCCACGGCCGGGTCCAGGAGGTGCACCAGACAGCTCCGCCGCTCGTGCCGGTCGTAGACCAGGTACCGCTCCAGGCCCGGTTCCTTGACCACGACCGCGTCGTGGGGCGAGATGGGCTGGTCGGACGCGGGGCCGGCCGTGCCGGCCTCCACCGCCGCCTTGAGCCGCGCGTGGATGGCCTCGGGGCGCCGCCGCAGCACTGAGGCCAGCGGCAGGCGGCCGGCCAGCAGGTCCCATGCGCCGATGGCGCCGCCTTCCGCCAGGTCGATCAGCAGGGTCTGCCCGGGTCCGCCCAGAAGCACCTCGTCAAGGCCATCCAGGTCGAAGTCGGCACGCGCGGTGGCAACCTGGCCACCCGCCGCCAGATCCTCCGCCGCGATGAGCTCGGCCAGCGCGGCCACCCGCAGGTCGGCCAGGTAGATGCCGCCGAAGAGCCCGTGCCAGTAGACATCGTTGGACTGACCGCGATGCAGGTGGTCCTGCGCTCTAAGTCGTCGGTCGCCCTCAGGCAGCGCAGCCACCGCCGCCGAGGCCCGCAGCATCTGCTTGTGCAGCTCGTTGATCTCGCGGTAGCGGGCCTGGAAGGCACGCCAGGTGCCACCGCGCAGGAAGCGTGCCGCCGGATCGTTGCGCCGCCGGGCGTCGGCCAGCAGCTCGTGGAAGACCAGCGCATCGGCGGGTGGCAGCGCCCACTCGGTCATCTCCACGTAGGACGAGGCCGGCACGGCGATGCGACCCAGCGGCGGCTGCTCATCGAGCCAGTCCGACGGTCGCACGGTGGTCAGCCAGCCCGACTCGGCCTCGAGGGCACTGAAGAACCGTTCGACCCAGCCGGCGGCGCCCCAGCAGTACTCGTACGTGTCCGGCCAGGCTCCGAACTTCTCGCCGTCGTCGCCCATGATCCCCAGGCGTCGCCCGTCTGGCGTGGCGTGGCTGCGCAGGTGCCCGATCACCTCCGGCACAGGCCGCCAGGGGATCAGGTAGCGCAGACCCTGCTCGGCCCCGAAGACGGTCAGCATCCGGCCGCGGTCATCGACGACATAGGTGCCCCACATGTCCTCGTCGCGAACGGCGGCGCCGCGGAGGTGGTTGTCGTCCAGGACGCTGTACTCGTAGCCCGCCGCGGCCAGGTCATACGCCAGCGACGGTTCCCAGACGCGCTCCGCCAGCCAGGCGCCGCGGGGGCGGACACCGCACAGCCGCTCCACCTCGTCGGCCATGCGCGAGAGCTG
>JACCQX010000148.1 GCA_013813905.1 Chloroflexota bacterium | reverse complement strand
GAACGACGATGAGTTCGCCACGGCGCTCCTGCGACTCTGGGATCACCCCGCAGCTACCCGGGAGATGACCGACCGGGCCCTGCAGCGCGTGGAGACGCACTACGACAACGCCGTGTTGCACGCCACCGTCGGCCGTGCTGTGCGCGGCGAACCCGAGCCCGGGTGAGAGGTTGACGCTTCAGCTCACGCGAATGACGCGCCGACTCCTGCTCTGGGCCGGCATCGTCCTTCTCGGCCTGATCGCCTTCACGGCCGCGCTCCAGGCGATCGGCGACCTCGCTCTGGCGGCCTCGCGATCGAGCGATCCCGTCGCCCGAACGGGTCTGTTGCTCACGGTCATCTTCATCGCCGCCGTTGCGTCCCTGGTGGTGGTGGCCGCAGGTGTGGCGAGCTCATCACCTAGGGGTGAGTCGTTGGCCATCTGGGTCGGGCTCGCGTCCGTCGTGGCTGTCCGCGTGCTGGTGGCGATCCTCCTGGACGCCCCGGTGGATCGGGACATGCGCTACTACGACGAGGCGGCCGCCGGGTTCCTCCGCGGGGAATGCTGCTTCGCCTCGCGTCCGGTGGGATATCCGCTGCTGCTGGCCGGAGCGTACGGGTTGATCGGCCGCGGCGCCCTGGCTGGCGAGGCGCTCAACATCGGCGCCGCCCTGCTCGGTGCAGCGGTGCTTGCCGCGGTGGTCAGGCGTTCGTTCGGTGGGCCGGCTGCGGCGGTCACGGTGGCCCTCTACGCCGTCTGGCCTGCCGGCGCCCTGATGACCTCAGCCCGAATGACGGAGACGGTCTACACGACCCAGCTGCTCCTGGCCGTGGGGGCGGCGGTAGTCGGCGGCGTGGGGGCGCGCTGGGGGCTGATCACCGGTGCGATCCTGGCCCTGTCGCAGTACGTCCGTTCCTTGAGCGTAGCCCTCTTGCCCGTGTTCGTGTTCGCCCGCCTGCTCAGGAGGCCGCGACCATGGCCGTTGGTGATGTTGGGCGTGGTGGCGCTCGTCGTGGGGTTCCTCCTTGTCCTGGGACCGGTGATCTGGCACAACCTGCGCGCCCACGGCGAACCGTCCGTGGGAACGAGCTCCTACGGCGGGCTTAGCGTGTGGCAGGGAAGCGATCAGGAGTCGGGCGGCCGGTTCTCCTGGGAAACGTGGACGGCGTACCCGCATCTCTCGGCGGGTGACCTCTGGGAGGACGGCAAGGTGGCAGCGCGCCTCGGCTGGCAGCGCATCGTCGAGGATCCCGGCGCCTTTTTGGCCCTCCAGCTGCGCAAGTTCCCGTTCACCTGGGGCTCCGAGGACTACGGGCTGCTCTTCGCAGTTGGTGCCCAGGCCCCACCAGAGCCTCGCCATACCTTTCCGCGGCTCGCCGGGCAGCTCTTCTACGCGGCCGTGACGCTTGGAGCATTCCTGACGCTTCTGAGCCGGCGACGGCTTCCGATCGATCTTCTGACGCTGCTGGCCATCGGCGTCACCGCGACTACTGCCGCCATCCACGTCCTCCTGGAGGCTCGCGAGCGCTACCACATGTACGTCGTACCGCTGCTCATGGCCGTTGCGGCGGTCGGCGTCACGCACGGTATCGCCGTCGTCCAAGATGTCCGTGAGAAGCGACGCGACCGGCGCCGGGCGTTGAGCGCGGGCTAAGCCGCACCGAGGCATCTCTCTCGGCGCGAGCGCGCGACGCTAAGCGGTTGATCGAGTGCCGCTGGGTCCACCTGTGCGCCTGGAAAGGACGATCTGTGCGGCGACGTATAGGCCCTGGAGGAGGCCGCTGAACACCAGGAAGGCAAGAAGCCCGAGGGGCCAGAGCAGCAGGATGGACACGGCGAAGAGGAACCAGCCGTAGTCGAGAAGGTGTCGAGCCGAGTAGATCGCCAGTAGCCGCGGGGAGGGCCGTTCGCCGATGGGGCGCTCACGGCTGACTAGCTCCGCGCGCTGCCAGGTGCTGAAGGTCTGGAGCAGGCTCAGGGTCACCGCCGTGCAGGCCAGGAGCACCGCCATGGCGGCGTCAGGATCGAAGGCCCGCACCAGATACAGGCTGAGCGACGTGTAGACCGCGGCGTGGGAGACGACGTCGACCAGCTGGTCGAACCAGGCGCCGAACGCGCTGGCCTGCCCTCGAGCACGGGCCAGCTGCCCATCTGAGCAGTCGAGCGAGAAAGCCAGTTGCCAGACGACCACGATGGCGAGGATCGCGAGCGGAGACGCGGGAGGTGCGACGACGGCCACCAGCAGGGCACCCATCAGGTGCACCACCAGGCCGGCGATGGTCACCGCGTTGGGCGTTACGCGGGTGCGAACGAGTGGGAGCGCCAGCATCGCCCCCACCGGGTGATTGATGCGACGGATCCAGAACAACCCCTCCGGACCCTGGTAACGCCGCCGGAACTCCCGGGCGCGAGCCAGGAAGCCACCGCCCTTGAGGATCGGGTCACTCACCGGCCGGACTCTAGCGTGCTCGTCCGACGGCGTGCTCCGAGCGACTCGCCCACCTGGAGAGATCGTGCTGGTCTGGTCCACTACCATCGTTCGGTTGATGGACGTGAGCAGTCTTCCGGTCGCGATCATCCTCGCCGCGGGCGTGGGTCGCCGTCTCGCCCCGCTCACGGACGACCGTCCCAAGGCGCTGGTGGAGGTGGGCGGAAGGACGTTCCTGGAACGGGCCATGCGCGCGGTAGAGGCGGCCGGGTTCCAGCACGCCGTGATCGTCACGGGACATCGAGCCGAGATGATCGAAGTCGCGGTGCGGGACGGTGACTGGGCTATCGAGGTTCGCTGTGTGCTGAACCCGAGCTACGCGACGGCCAACAACATCGTCTCGTTCCTGGCCGCAGAGGAGGAGATCGGGGACGGTTTCTGTCTGCTGAACTCGGATATCGTGTTCGACGCCTCCATCCTGCGTGACGTGGCCTCGGCCGGTGCGGGCTGCTGGCTCGCCGTCGACTTCGACGAACCGCTGGGCGCCGAGGAGATGAAGGTCCAGCTGGACGGTGACGGTCTAGTGCGTCGGATAACCAAGGCTCTCATTCCGGAGGCGTCGAGGGGCGAATACATCGGGATCGCCCGGTTCGACGCGCCGGGTGCTGCGACCATCGTGCGCCAAGCCCGCCAGCTCGTCACGGCAGGCCATACAGACCTGTACTACGAGGACGCTTTCGACCGAGCTGCGGTCGAGCTGGCCATCGGCACGGTCGCCGTGGCGAGGCGAGCGTGGACGGAGGTGGACGACCTCGTGGACTATGAGCGAGCGGTCCTTGTCGCTGGGACGCTCGACGCGAGTGGCGGTCGATGAGGGGTCCGGCGCTCCGATCGCTGCGCATCCCGCTTCTCCTTCGGATAGTGCAGGGCGTGCCCGCGACCGTCGCGTCCCTCGCCGAGCTGACGGAGCGCCCGGCGCGCTATCTGGCGATCCACTCAGGCACAGCATCGGCCACGGGCTATGGGACCCGCGTGGTGAGCGAGGCGCATCGAGCCGGGCTGGATATGCAGGAATTGGTGGCGGCCGGCAACAATGACGAGTCGGTTCACGCGGTCGTGGCGGGGATCGCGGCGGTCCGTCCCGATGTCGTGGTGGGTGTCGGAGGTGGCCGTCTCCTGGACCTGGCCAAGATGGCCGCTGCAGAGAGCGCGGTCGACTTCCTCAGCGTGCCCACCCAGGCGTCCAGCGACAGCATCTGCTCGCCCGTGGCGGTGATCTACTCGGCCGATGGCCGTCCGAGATCGTTGGGTGCGCGCATCCCGGCGGGCGTCATCGTGGACATGGACGAGCTCCGCTCGGCTCCAGTGGAGACGTGGCGTTCCGGGCTGGGGGATCTGGTCTCCAATCTTTCCGCGGTACGCGACTGGAGACTGGCCCATCAGACCCAGGGAGAGCCCATCGACGACTTCGCCTGCCTCACGGCGGAGGCTGCCGCCGGCTCCGTGATCCAGCCCGAAGCGGACGTGACGGATCGTGACTTCCAGGAGCGGCTCATCCGTGGACTCATCCTCAGCGGTATCGCGATGGAGATGTCCGGTTCGTCGCGACCGGCCAGTGGCTCGGAACACCTCATCAGCCATGCGCTCGATCGGATCCTCGATCAGCCTCGGCACCACGGGCTTCAGGTCGCCTTGGCAACGATCGCTGCCTACGTGCTGCGTGACGAGCCTTGCGACGACATCGTCCGGTTCTTCCGGGCCACGGGGCTTCCCGTCTTGCCAGAGGACCTGGACATCTCGGTCGACGAGTTCATGACCGCTGTTCGACAGGGCAGGAGTACGCGACCCGGCCGGTGGACGGTGTTGGACATCGTTGGCGAAGCCGAGTTCCAGCGACTGCGATCGCTCTACGAACGAGGAGGGCTGGGTCTCTGGGTCTGACCGTCTTTCCCGTACCAGATCGGCGTCAGATCGCGCCCGATGAGCTCACTGAGCCGCTCGACATCCGGTCGAAACTCCGCTTGCAAATGCTTGCGCAGTCCCGGGTCGAAGTCAGGTCGCTGCCGCTCCGAATTGATGCGGGTGATCAGAGACCGCACCGTCTCCCTCACCCGAACGGAAGCGATGCGGCGGAAGCCCTTGCGAAGGGTGGGTGTGAGGAGGAATCGATGAAGTCGACGGCTGCGCACGCCGAGGCTGGGATTGACTGGCCGAAGCTGCACATCGTGGTCGGGATCGACGCCGATGAAGCGCAGCACCTCGCGGTAGGTGCCGGCGGGATCGCTTCGGAACTCCTCGAAGATGATGATCTTGATCTGTTCGGGCGGGAACACGACGAGATAGCGCTCGACCTGGTCGGCGTAGCGCCCGACCTCGCGGTAGAAAAGCCCCTTCGCGTTCCACACATCCGCGGGAAGCCGCTCCCCGCGCTTGCGTGCATCTTCCGCCGCGAGCGCTTCCTCGAAGCGCTCGATGTCTTCGCTACCCACGAAGTACCGCCGTGCGTGCAGGTAGCGGATCATGTCCGCGGGGTCGCGCAGCATGATGATGATGCGAGCGTCAGGGCGAAAGGTCGCGATACGCCCCGCCGCCGCCGTCGAGTAGAGATAGAAGGGCGATGCTTCGCCGGCCATCTGTCCGGGCCGGGCAGATTCGAAGAGCGCGAGGTACGTATCGAGGTCGCGAGTGAAGATGCGTCCGTCCGCGGAGCTGCCGGAGTCGAGGTCCGTACAGAAGTAGCTCGGCTCCTTGAACTCCGGCATCAAGATGCCTGGGTGCGTTCGAAGATGCTCGTGCATGAACGTTGTGCCACAGCCGGGGGCACCGACGATGAAGAAGCTGGGGGTCGGTCCGCCCAGCGACCTCGCGTCCCTCTCCGGGCCACGCCCGACCGTCGCGGCGGAGCGGCCAAGGGAGATGGTTGAGACCATGGTTCGCGAGTATAGGGAGAGCCCCTCGCGCAGGATCCTCTTCGTCATCCACCACGCGGTCTTCGGCGGGCCTCACAACCAGGCACTGCGCCTGGCCGAGCCGCTCCGCGCGCGCGGCTACGAGACGGTGGTTCTGCTGCCGGACATGCCCGGCGACGCGCCGGAACGCCTGACGGCGGCGGGCATCACGGTCGAGCGTATGCCTCTGCACACTCTTCGGGCCCGGCCCGATCCCCTCCTCCAGGCGCGCTTCGTCGTGAGCTTCCTGCCCGAGGTGCTGGCCATCCGCCGCTGCATCCGGGATCAGGGCATCGATGTCGTCCAGGTCGGTGGGCTGGTGAATCCGCATGCCGCGCTGGCCGCCCGTGCCGAGGGCGTGCCGGTCGTCTGGCAGCTCTTGGACACGCGTGCGCCAGGACCGGTCGCCTGGGCCGCGATGCTCTGGGTCCGCGCGCTGGCCACGGTGATCATGCCCACCGGTCGCAAGGTCTTGTCGGCCTTCCCGGGATGGCGCCGTGTGGCATCCCGTATCGTGCCCTTCGTACCACCCGTGGACACGGACTCGTTCCGCCCGCAGCCGGACCTCCGCGCCGGGGTGCGCCGTGAGTGGGGCATCCCCGATGGCGCGCCGGTGGTGGGCTCGGTCGCCAACATCAACCCACAGAAGGGCGTCGCGACGCTCATCGAGGCATTCGGGCGGGTCCGCCGGAAAGTCCCCGACGCGCGTCTCGTGATCGTCGGTGCCGAGTACGACAGCCATCGGGCCTACTCCGGAAAGCTGCATCTTCGCCTCAACGAGCTCGGTCTTGAGGAGGGCAGTGAGGTCCACTTCCTGGGAGCGCGGCGCGACATCGAGCGTCAACTCCAGGGATTCGATCTGTTCGCCCTCGCCTCGGTCCCTCGATCGGAGGGCATCCCGACGGTGCTCCTGGAGGCGATGTCATGTGGGTTGCCGGTCGTCGCCACGGACGTGGGTGGCGTGACTGAGGCCGTGCAGGACGGCGTCACCGGCCTGGTGGTACCGCCCTTGGATCATGAAGCACTTGCCGCGGGCGTCGTGAGGATCCTGCGGGATCCGAACCGAAGCGCCGCCCTGGGTCGGGCTGGACGTCAGCGCGCCCTGGAGCGCTTCTCCGTCGAGCGCTGCGCAGACGTCCACGCCCATGCGTACGGAGTGGCGATGGATACGGGAACGCGGCGCGGCGAGTCGAGCAGCCCGTGAACGCTCGGTCAGTGCTGCGTCGCCACACTGGCAGATCCATGGTCTCCGACAGAGGATCGGTGGACGCTCGGGAGCCGTCTCCTTCGTCCCTCGGCGCGCTGCCTCTGCATCCGATCCTGCTTGCCGCATATGCCGTGTTGTTCCTATACGCCTCCAATATCACCGAACTGACCGCAAGCGACGTTCTCCAACCGCTGGTCATGTCGATCCTGACTGCCTCGACCGTTCTCCTGCTCCTGGCGATCATCTTCAAGAGCTTGACGCGGGCGGCGATCGTCACGTCGGCCGTGGTCATCGCTTTCTTCGGTCAGGGCCACCTCGAAGCCGTCCTGACATCCCTGGGCCTCGGCCTGCGTACCCAGTTGGTGGCGTGGAGCGCGTTCATCGTCCTGGCGACGATCGTAGCCATCCACGCCAGGCGACTATTGCCTCGTCTCACGACTTTCCTGAACGTGATGGCGTCGGTCCTGGTCGTGCTGTCGCTGACGACGATCGTGCCGCGAGAGATCGACCGCGCGGCTGCGTCGCAGGGTGACCGCGTGACGGACCCCGCTCAGGCGGGCGGCAGCCCTGCCTCGACGAAGCGCGACATCTACTACCTCGTCTTCGATCGCTACGGCTCTGAATGGAGCCTCGAGTACCACTTCGGCATCGACAGCGACCTTCCGGAATGGCTTGGGACGCGAGGGTTCCAAGTCGCCACCGGGAGTCACGCGAACTATCGAGCCACGGACTTCTCCCTGGCAGCCACGCTCAACATGAGCTACCTGGACGATCTGACGGTCCGATACGGCCGCGATACGGCTGATCGCACGCCCGCCCGGGCCAAGATCCGCGAACACGCAGTCGGTGGATTCCTCCAGGCGCAGGGATACCGCTATGTCCACCTCGGCTCGTGGTTCGGCCCGACCGCCACGAACCCGCAGGCGGATGAATCTCGTGTGTACGATCCCCAGTCCGAGTTTTCGGTCGTGCTGCGTGAGACGACGATCGTCCCGGCCGTCCTCCGTCTCCTTGGGAGTCCGGAAAGGGCATTGACCTTGCGCGAACGGCATGGGCCCATCGCGGACTTCCAGTTCCGCGAGCTGGCCGAACTGCGCGATGAGCCCGGGCCGAAGTTCGTCTTCGCGCACGTCCTGCTGCCCCACTCGCCGTATGTCTTCAGGGCAGACGGTAGCCCCGTCACGAAGATCGAGGAGGCGTCGGAGCCTGAGAGCCAGTTGTACGGCGGGCAGCTTGCCTATCTCAACGGGCGCATCAAGGAGACGATCGAACATCTCCTGGCCGGACCCCCTGGGGATCAGCCGATCATCATCGTACAGGCCGACGAGGGGCCACACGCCCGAACGGACATCGACTGGACAGGTCGTGAAGCTGAGTACCTTCAGGTGCGGTTCGGGATCCTGAACGCCATGTATCTGCCCGGCGCGGATCCGGCCATGGTGCACCCTTCGATCACCTCGGTGAACACATTTCGGCTCGTTCTATCCCACTATTTCGGAGCGGATCTTCCCTTGCTGCCTGACCGCAGCTTCACGTGGCCGGACAACGACCACACCTACGACTTCCGGGATGTGACCGACGTGATCGCGACGCTTCCGGATGTCCCGCCGCTGGAACCCGGGCCGTCTACAGGCCCGCTGCCCCCTTGACCGGGTCATCGACCGGCGCACGAAGCCTTCGCCAGGCAAGTGAGTGCCAACCACTCCCTCTGCTATCCTCCGCCGACCCCACCGGCCGGAGAGAGTCCGGCGGTCGATCCCAGAAGGGGACACACGCTCATGATCTTCGCCTACATCGATCCCGGATCCGGCAGCCTCATCATCCAGGCGGTCATCGCGGGACTTGTCGCCATCCCCATCTTCTTCCGGGCGCAGCTGACGAGGGGCGTGCACGCCGTGAAGCGCGCCATGGGACGTGGGTCGGAGTCCTCGCCGCCAAGCGACTGAGGCGTCACGAGGTCGTCCGAGCGCT
>JACCQX010000135.1 GCA_013813905.1 Chloroflexota bacterium | reverse complement strand
GAGCTATGGTCCGTGTTCGAGTCGGTCTCCTCATAGCCGTCGCCCTGACGATGGTCGGGTGCTCATTAGGGGCGCCTCTGATGCTGGTCGACCGCGTCCGCGTGATGGGCGCGACGCTCGACTTCGTTGCGGTGGACATGGGCTCGGTGGGGACCCCAGCCGGAACGGCTTTCATCGTGATGCCCCTGGGGCCGGCCATCCCCCAGCACGAGCTGGAGCGTGCCGCGCGCGTTCGCGGGCGACGACTCCGGGTCGAACCCTGTCTTCGACATGGAGTTCGTCGAGGTGGCCCTCGGCCCGGGCCTGCGCATGTCGTCCTCGACGCGCGGAACGATCGGCCGCGGGACCAAAGTGTTCGTGCGCATGCTGGTGGTGTCGACCGAAACGGAGACATTGCTCATCGGTGGCGCCGCGCCGTGGCGGCACCGAGAGGCCGCTCGTCCGGTGCTGGACCGCGCCCTCGGCTCCGTCAGTGGGACGACGGACGTGGAAACGGCCCGCTGAGGCCGGCATCGGCCACCAGGCATCACACCTCACGGGTGTGCCGGGCGGCCTGGATGGCCGCCTTGGCGTCTCGGCCTCGAGATCGACCACTTGGACGCCGGCGCCGTACTGGCGGCGAGGATCGACGCGGCCGAGGGCGGATCTGTGACCGTCGAGATCGTCTTCGCGCGCGACCGTAGTGCCGCGAGATCAGGCCTCAGTCAGGCCCGCGGTCATTCTCCGGCTGACTGGCGCCGGCGATGCAGGCCCAGCGCAGCCACAGAAGCCAGGAAGACGCCCGGGATGACGAACGAGGTCAGCCATCCCGAAGCGACATCGACCGGCAGCCCGGTGGATGTGTCAGGCATGGAGGACAGGCGCCACTCGTAGGTCGCGTCACCCTCACCCGCAGCCGTGGTCAGATCCGTGTGGAATGAGATGCGCCAGTCACCGGCCGGAGGACCCATGACGCTGACCACTTGCACGTCCGGGTGGGGTGGCTCGCTCTCCAGGCGTGTGACCACGGGTCCGTCGGGATAGCGCGAGTATTGGATCGACCAGCGACCGATGCGAGCGTCATCGGCGAGGTGGAAGGCCAGCTCTTCGCCGCCCGAGAAGAACGACTCGTCGAGCTCGAGCTCCTGTCCGATGTCGCCGCAGCCGCCGCGACCATCCTCGAAGTAACAGAAGCTGCCCAGGCTCCCCATGATGGGCTCCTCACCGTCCACCGACATGTGCGCGTTGGGTGGTTCGAGGAGGTCGGGTACGCGTGCTGCGCTGGTCCCTGCCGTCAGGCTGAGACCGAGGATCGCCACTCCTGTGGCCAGGATGATGCGCCGCATCGTTGCCCCTCTCTTGCGCCCGTCCGTCTTTGGAGAGCGGCCAACCGTGCTTGGCCGGCCACCAGATGGTGGCCCTAGGTGCGCGCTCGGTCTGGTGCCACCATAGGGCCGCCGGCTATCCAGGTCACTCCGTACCGCCACGGAGCCGGGTACGTGGCGGCGTGCCGTACCCGGTGAGCGTGTCACCAGTCCATCGACCTCCCCGATAGGAAGTTGAAGTCGGGTGCACGGTGCGGCGGGCGTGAGGCTTGCTGGCAGCTGGGGCGATAGACTCCCGTCATGGGTGCCGCTGAAACGATGGAGACGTTCTTCGAGAAGCTCAATGAGGGTGACCGCAAGGCCGCCGTGGAGCTCATGGATGAGCGGACCGAGATGCGCGTCCACGTCCTGGGCAACGTCCGCATGCTGCGTGGCGTGGAGCAGGTCGGCGGCTGGTTCCTCCGTGCCGACACGGGGCTGCGCATGATCCCCGGTGACGTGCGCGAGACGGGCAACACCTACGAGGCGGACCTGCTGGTGCTGCGTCCCGGCGCTCCATCACAGCATCTCGACGCGACCTTCCGCGTGGAGGCGGGCCGCATCACGGCCATCAACCTCGCCCCCCGATAGCGGCCGGCTGGGCGGCCACGCGGCCGCCCGGTCCGGGTAAAACGTCGGTGCGCCATCAAGGTGCCCCGCTCGCCTCGTCGATCGGAGGTGCTCCGCTGGTCTCGCCGGCCGGACCTTCCGTCTCGGCACCTGGGCAGGCGTAGTCATCCTCGGGGATGAGCAGCTCCTGGCCCTCCTGGAGCCGGTTCACGTCCTCGATCGCATTGAAGCAGGCGATCTGCTCCACGGTCAGGCCGAACATCCGCGCGATGCGCAGCATGTTGTCGCCGCTGACCACCGTGTAGACCTGCGGCGTGGGCTCCGGCGAGGGTGTCGGGGCCGGCGTAGGCGTGACGACCGCCACCTGCGATGGCCGGGGGGTCGACTCGGACGGGTCGCCGCCCGCGAGGAGTCCGGGCAGGAGATACAGCACGAGTGCGGCCAGCACGAGACCGACGGCGGCGACGGCGACCGGTGGCGTGCCACGCAGGCCCATGCGGGTGGTGAGCGTGGGATAGGCCTCGTGGCGACGTGGCTGACTCCACTCGGGCGCATCCTGCGGGCGGCGAGGCGGGGCCGGTCGCGCCTGGCGCCCGAAACGGGATGGACCGGGCGACGGCCGGGGCGCCTCGGCCGACGGGCCGACATCCGTCACCAGCGCACGCGGCCGACTGCCCACCGGCTGGCCTATGCGCGAGCGGCCGGCCAGGAACGACGGTTGCGGCGTGGGCGGCTCGTGCCGGGCCACCGCCTCGAGCGGGGGAGCCACCTCCTGCGAGGGAGCCGCCTCCTGCCAGGTACTCGGGCCGATGCCCAGGTCACGGTCTGGCGGGTCCGCCGGCTCATCGAACGCGGCCAGTTGCTCGGCGCTCCAAGGTGGCGGTGCCGCCCAGCCCCTTGCCGCCGGATCGGTGGCACGCTGGGACTGCGACCGCTCGTCCGGCTGCGCCAGCCGCGCCGGGGTGGGGGGCGGACGGCGCGTGGCGATCGGCTCCGCGGCGGCGCGGGCAGCCCAGTCCAGGAAGATGGGGCAGGCCGAGAAGGCGGGCGCCAGGCAGTAAGTGTCCTGATGGGCGATCGCACGCGGTTGCGGCTCGCGCTCGGCGAAGCATCGATGCCGCTCGTCGGGGACATCGAGTCGCCGGTCACGGTCATCGCCCAGCGCGACGAAGGGACAGGCCTGCGGCTCCTGGACGTGGTGCGGCGTCCGGTCGCTCATCGGCTCCGATGATACGGCGGTCGACCCTGACGCCGCCTGCGCGATCGCTCACGCCTCTTCCCCGGCTCGGCCGAGCGAGCGGCTCGGGGCCAGGCCGTCAGCGGCTCATGTTCTGGTAGCGACGCACCCCCAAGGGTCCGAACACGGCCAGGATCACGGAGATCCACACCAGCGTCACCAGGGCCGGTTGCTCGGCGGGGAAGCCAGCCGAGGCGAACGGGTTCGGATTTCCCCAGAGCTGGCGCGTCGCCGCGGTCAGCGTGCTGACCGGGTTCCATTCGGCGAAGGGCTGGAGCCAGTCGGGCAGCGTGCCCGGCGGCACGAAGACGTTGGAGACGAAGGTCAGCGGGAAGATCGTCGTGAAGGCGACCTGCTGCGCCACCTCCACCGTGGGCACCACCGTGCCCAGCCACACGCCGATCCACGACATGGCGTAGGCGAAGAGCAGCAGCAGGCCGACGCCCGTCAGGAACTCCGGGATGCCGGTACGAACCGTCCAACCGACGGCCAGGCCGGAGAGCATCAGCACGATGAGGATGCCGCCGTTGTAGACGACATCCGAGAACGTCCGGCCGGTGAGCAC
>JACCQX010000112.1 GCA_013813905.1 Chloroflexota bacterium | reverse complement strand
GCTTCGGCCACGGCGCGGCGCGATGGCCCCGGGGTCAGGCGGGCCGCCGGGCAGCTTCTGGCCGACGGACACGGGCTCCGCGAGCGGCACGTCCGCGCCGCAGCGCAGGCAGATGCCCGTCTCGCCGTTGCGCGCGACCGGCCCAGCGTCGGCGTCGTGGAGCGCCCCGACCGGTTCGCGGCTGGTTGTGAAGTCGCAGGCCGGGTAACGCGAACAGCCGAAGAAGACGCTGCCGGTGCGTCGTGCGCGCCGGGCCGTGATCAGGCCCTGGCCGCATTTGGGGCATTCCACCTCGAAGGGCAGCGGCGGGGGGGGCGGCGGGCCGGTCTTCTTGATGTAGTCACAGTCGGGATAGCGTGAGCATCCCGCGAAGACGCCGAACCGGCCCCGCTTGGCCACCAGCGTTCCCTGGTCGCAGGTGGGGCAGGTCTCACCGACGCCCTCGGCTTCCAGCGCCTCGGGCTCCTCGCCGGGGAGCGGACGTGACTCCTTGTGCTCGGGGTACAGCGAGCAGGCCAGGAACCAGCCGTTGCGCCCCATCCGCTTGACCATGGCGTGCCCCTCCGAGCACACCTCGTCGGTCGGTTCGGTGGTGAAGTCGGCGCGCTTGAGCTCCTTGCGCTTGGTGTCCACCAACTCCTTGAGCGGCCCGTAAAACTCGTGCAGCAGCGGCACCCAGGCCTGCTCGCCGCGCGCCACCTCGTCGAGACGCTTCTCCATCTCCGCCGTGAAACCCAGGTCCACGAACTCACCGAAGTGCTCCACGAGGAGATCGGTGACGATCTCGCCGATGGGTTCCGGGCGCAGCCGCCGCTCCTCGAGGCGCACGTAGCCCCGGTCCATGATCGTGGAGATCGTGGCGGCGTAGGTCGACGGCCGGCCGATGCCGTTCTCCTCCAGCGCCTTGATGAGCGACGCCTCGCTGTAGCGCGGCGGTGGCTCGGTGAAGTGCTGGCTGGGGGTCACCTCGCGTACGTCGGTGACGTCCCCCTTTCCGAGCGGCGGCAGCTGACGCTCGCGCTCCTCCTCATCGGCGGCCTCGTCGTCGCGACCCTCCGTGTACACCCGCGAGAAGCCATCGAACAGGGTGCGCGTGGCGCTGGCGCGCAGGCCGTAGCGACCGGCGGAAAGCTCCGCGGCGGTGGTTTCCAGGCGCTTCTCGGCCATCTGCGACGCCAGGGCGCGCTGCCAGATCAGTCGGTACAAACGCAGCTCGTCGGGCTTGAGGTGCCGTTCCAGCGACTCCGGATCGCGCCTGAAGCTGGTCGGGCGGATGGCTTCGTGCGCCTCCTGGGCGCCCTTCGACCTGGTCTTGAAGAGGCGGCCCTTGGGCATGGTGTAGTCCGGGCCGTAGCGCCCGGCGATGACCTCACGCGCTTCGCCCAGGGCATCACCCGCCATGGCCGTCGAGTCGGTGCGCATGTAGGTGATGAGGCCCACCGGCTCGCCATCGATCTCCATGCCCTCATAGAGACGCTGAGCGACCGACATCGTGCGCTTGGGACTGTAGGAGAGCTTGCGGCTGGCTTCCTGCTGGAGGGTCGAGGTGGTGAAGGGCGCTGCGGGACCGCGCTTGCTGGCCCTCACGGAGACCTTGTCCACGACGGGCCGGGCGGCTCGGATGGCGGCGGCGTGCTCGCCGGCGGCGTCCTCGTCGGGAACCTCTGCCGTCCTGCCGTCGATCTTGACCAGCTCGGCCGAGAAGACCTCCCCGGTGGCCGTGGCCAGGAGCGCTTCGAGGGTCCAGTACTCGCGCGTCTCGAACGCGGTGATCTCGCGTTCACGCTCCACCACCAGGCGGACGGCCACCGACTGGACGCGTCCAGCGGAGAGCCCCCCACGGACCTTGCGGGAGAGCAGCGGGCTCAGGGTATAACCCACCAGGCGGTCCACGATGCGCCGGGTCTGCTGGGCATCGACCAGGTTCACATCGATGGAGCGGGGATGCGCGAACGCATCCAGGATGGCGCGCTGGGTGATCTCACTGAAGGTGACGCGATGCTGCTTGTCGAGCGGCACCCGGGCGGCCTCCGCTACGTGCCAGGCGATCGCTTCGCCCTCGCGGTCGAGGTCCGTGGCGAGATAGACGGAGGTCGCCTTGCGCGCCTCGCGGGTGATCTTCTCGACGTGGCCGCGGCGGTCCTCGGAGACGACGTACTCGGGCTCGAAGTCGTGGTCCACGTCCACGCCGAACTTGCCCTTGCCGGGGTTCTCCGGCAGGTCTCGCACATGGCCATAGGAAGCGAGCACCTGGAAGTCAGCACCCAGGTAGCGCTCTATCGTACGGGCCTTGGCCGGCGACTCGACGATCACGAGGTTCTTCGTCACGGGCGGGAGTCTAGCACCGGTGTACGGCGCTTCCGGCAAGTGGAGCCGGGTCTCAGGGCGCTCCGGCGCGGGCGTGCGCGCGGGGGCGAAAGGCCTCGCGGAACGCGATCCAGGATCCGTCGTGGGTCGCTGCTCAGGCCTCCCGGATGCGCCGCAGCAGGTCCGCGTCTGGCTCCAGGTCCTCGAAGACATGCGGCTCAGCTTCACCCGATACCGAGGGATCCAGCGGGATGACGCCCTCCACGCCGGCGAGGGAAGTGCGCGGTACCTCCACGAACCGGATGACGCTCATGGGGATCATGAACCACGAGTCGATATGGTCCGACCAACGCGGCTTGGTGCCGTTGAGGGACCGGAGGTTGGTGCACACCAGGCAGGCGTCCGCGGCCGTGGGCATCCGCTCCACGTCGGCCTTGAGCGGCTGCTCGTTCTGCATGTGGATGACGACGTCCTTGATCACGGCACGACCATAGAGGCGACCCGGGCGCGCGCATAGCCAGCCGGTGGTCCGGGGCCAGACTCACCGGAGGTCCGCCGAGAGCAGCGGACCGGCCGGGAGATAGGCTGGGCCCATGGCTGCGATCCATCCGCGCAGGAGCAGGAGCGTGATGGCCCCCGATACGACGGGCGGGGTGAGGCCGGTCGCGGCGACCAGCGCATCGGCGGCGGCCGGGCCTTGGACGAGCCGCCCGGCCACGGCCCGCTCCGCGGGTCCCAGAAGTGCCAGCGCCGCGGCCAGCGACAGGCGCGTCGTGGAAGCACTGCCTGCCGGCGCCGCGTCGTAGCCTAGGTCCACGATCATCTCGTCGAGGCCCGTGAGGGGGCGTGCCGGCGTGTCTCGCAGCAATGACAGGCAGCCCGCCACGGACGG
>JACCQX010000098.1 GCA_013813905.1 Chloroflexota bacterium | reverse complement strand
TTCATCACCAGCGTCCTGGCCGGCAGCATCTCGGCGGGCTGGCAGGGTCCCGTCTTCGTGCAGGGCGACCACTACCAGTTCAACGCCAAGAAGTACGCCGACGATCCCGAGGGCACCACCGGCGCCGTCTGCAAGCTGACCAGCGAAGCCCTGCGCGTGGGCTACGGCAACATCGACATCGACTCATCGACCCTCGTCGATCTCTCCTTTCCGACGGTGGACGAGCAGCAGCGCGAGAACCTCCGGCGCGCGGCGGAGATCGCGGCGCTCATCCGCGAGCAGGAACCGGCTGGGATGACCGTCAGCATCGGCGGCGAGATCGGCGAGGTGGGCAAGCAGAACTCCACGGAGGAGGAGCTTCGTTCATACCTCGAGGGCTTCCGCCAAGAGCTGGATCGGCTGGCCGGTTCCACGGCCGTGGGGCTCTCCAAAGTGAGCGTGCAGACGGGTACGTCGCATGGTGGCGTGCCACTGCCCGGCGGCGGCGTGGCGGAGGTGAAGCTGGATTTCGGGACGCTGGAGCGGCTCTCCGCCGTCTGCCGGGAGTACGGGCTGGCCGGCGCCGTCCAGCATGGCGCCTCCACCTTGCCGGACGAGTCGTTCGACCGGTTCCCGGGGGTGGAGACGGCCGAGATCCATCTGGCCACGGGCTTCCAGAACCTGCTCTACGACCACCCGGCCCTTCCTGAAGACCTGCGCGCGGAGATGGAGGCGTGGTGCCACGCCAACACGGCCGACGAGCGCAAGGACGGCGAGAGCGGCGACGTCTTCCTGTACAAGACGCGCAAGAAGGCGCTCGGCCCGTTCAAGCGAGAGCTATGGGACCTTGCCGAGAAGGACGAGATAGTGGCCGCCCAGGAGGCCAAGTTCCGCTTCCTGTTCGAGCAGCTGGGCATCGCCGGCAACCGAGCCATGGTCGAGCGGTACATCACCGTCGTGCCTCGTTCCCGGCCCCTCCCCGAGTCGCTGCCTGTGACTGAGTACCAATGGCGGCTTGCCGGACAGTCCCCGACGCGACAACATGGCGTGGATGGACGGCTCGCTTAGCCACGACCGCGGATGAAGGTCACTACCGGAGCCAGGGTAGTCGCCTTGGCGGTAGCCGTCGCCCTGTTCGCTCAAGGCGCCGAACCGGCCGCGACGAGCGCCGAGAGCGGCTTCGACCCGCTCACCGAGGCTCAGCTTCAGGCCGCCGTGGACGACACTCGCCGTCAGCGCCCCATCCCCGGCATCTCGGCGGCCATCCATCTCGGCGACGGTACGCGCTGGGAGGGCGTGTCCGGGAGGGGAGAGA
Source organism: Chloroflexota bacterium (assembly GCA_013813905.1). GTDB lineage: Bacteria > Chloroflexota > Limnocylindria > Limnocylindrales > CSP1-4 > Palsa-1032. The sequence continues at coordinate 7,783 of JACCQX010000098.1, read as the reverse complement.
TGGGCACGTCCGCTTGGCCTGTGGAGCCCTCGACGCCATTCGTCATCGCCAGCATCACCAAGACGTTCGTCGCCGCGGCCATCCTCCAGCTAGCCGACGAGGGCCTGCTGGAGGTCGATGACCCCTTGGGACGCTGGCTGCCGGATCATCCCCGCGGCGCCACGGTCACGCTGCGCCACCTGCTGGCACACACCAGCGGCGAGGCCAACTACTTCACGCACCCCGACTACGAGCGGCTGGTGTTCGGGCGCCCAAAGCACCACTGGACGAGCGCCGAGATCATGGAGCTGGTCGGCGCACCGCGCTTCGCTCCCGGCACCGACTACGAGTACTCGAACACGAACTACGTGTTGCTGGGCCTGGTGCTCGAGGCTGCCACCGGGGAATCAGTCTCGAGCATCATCCGGCAGCGCTTTCTCGACCCGCTGAGCCTGCGCGAGACGTCGTTCCAGGGTGAGGAAGTGGCACCGAGCGAACCCGCACACGCCTATCTGCGCCTGGACGGCACCTGGACCGGCTTCGACGACGGGACGTCCCTGCGGCCGCACACCTCGGCGGCCACGGTGGCCTGGGCGGCCGGGGCGATGGTCTCCAGCGCCCGCGATCTGGCGACCTGGGCACGCGCGCTGTACGGAGGCCACGTCCTATCGGCGGAGTCACTGGCCCAGATGGTCTCTTTCGGGGAGGACGGCTACGGGCTTGGCGCCAAGACGTACCTCATGGGCGGCCGCACGGCCTGGGGCCACGGCGGCTCATTGCGCGGTGCGGAAGCCACCCTGCGCTACCTGCCGTCCTTGGATGCCGCGGTGGTCGTGCTATGGAACCGCGGTCGCGTCGAATCGGCGGACCTGGCCCGCCAGCTGGCAGATATCGCCTTCCAGGCGCGCTATCCCGACACGACCGCGCCGGTGATCGACGCCGCGAGCTTCGCGCTGCGGGAGGGGACGACGCTCGAAGGCCGGTCGATCCCCGCGAAGCTGACCTGGTCCACCACCGAGACGGAGAGCGGCGTCGGGCGCTACGACGTACGCCTGAGCGTGGACGGTGGCGCCTGGCAGATCCTACCGACGGAAGGTCCTGAGGAACCGGGCGAACAGGTCCCCCGATCGGTCGGGCTGGAGCTGCTGCGCGGCCACCGCTACGCCTTTAGCGTGATGGCCACGGATGCCGCGGGGAACGCCAGCGCCTGGGTCGACTCGCCTGTCATCCGCGCGCGCATCGTCCAGGAGAAGAATGCGGCCATCGAATGGGATGCCGGCTGGCGGTTCGTGGCCCGGACCTCGGCCTCAGGCGGCGGCGTCGCGACTGCCCGAGTGGTGGGCGTGGGTGCGAGCATGTCGGGGGAGTGGTTGGCCGTCGCCTGGGTCTCGACCCGTTCGCCGCGGTCGGGAGCGGCGCGGGTCACCGTGGACGGCGTTCCTGCAGCCAGGGTCGACCTGCTCGCGACGAGCGCTGAGCCCAGACGGGTCGTCTTCAGCCGGTCCTGGTCAGAAGCCGCCGACCACGAGTTGACGATCCGTGTGCTGGACTCCCCGGATCGGCCGCGCGTCGACCTCGACGCGCTGGTGGTGCTGTCGTTGGACTCCCCTTGAGGAGGCGTCTCAGGTCGTCGCGGCGACCGACTCGCGGATGAGTCGCACCGCCTCGACCACCTCATCGGAGGTGGTGACCAGGGGCGGGATGATGCGCACGACCTGACCCCACGAGCCGGCCGACAACAGCAGCAGGCGGCGCCACAGGGCCTCCGCGAGCACCTCCTTCGCCCGTCCCGGGTCAGGCGTCCGGCGATCCCCGCTGTCCGGGCGCACGAACTCCAGGGCCACCATGCAGCCCAAGCCGCGGACATCGCCGACCGCCGAGGTCTCGTCGACGAGCGACCGCAGACCGTCCAGCAGCTGCTGGCCTCGCTCGGCCGCGTTCGCCACCAGGCCCTCGTCGGCCATGACGTCCAGGGTGGCCTCGGCCGCCGCACAACAGACGACGTTGCCGCCATACGTGCCGCCATGGGCGCCCGACGGCCACCGATCGAGCAGCTGTCGCGGCGCAAGGATCCCTGACAGCGGCAGCCCCGAGGCGATGCCCTTGGCCATCACCACGATGTCAGGCACGACGCCCCAGTGCTCCACGGCGAACATCCGACCGGTCCGACCGTACCCGGTCTGGATCTCATCGGCGATGAGCAGCATGCCGTGCTGCCGGGTGATATCCCGAAGCCGCGGCAGGAAGTCGGGTGGCGGCACGACGTAGCCGCCCTCGCCCAGGACCGGCTCCACGATGACCGCGGCGACGCGTCGCGGATCCACCATCTGCGCGAACAGCGTCTGCAGCTGGGCCTCCCAATCGCAGCTGCAGGCCTCCGGTGGGTGGGGACCATCCGGAGCCCGGTAGCAGTAGGGATAGGGAACGTGGTACACGGAGCCCGGCAACGGCTCGAAGTCGCCCCGCACCGTGACCCGGGAACTGGTCAGCGCCATGGTCTGTGCCGTGCGGCCGTGAAAGCCGCCACGGAAGGCGATGATGATGGGCCGACCTGTGGCCACGCGAGCCAGCTTCACGGCCGCCTCCACCGCCTCCGCTCCGCTGTTGGACAGGAATGCTCCCCAGCCCTCGCCGGGCATCAGCCGCGACAGCCGCTCGTGGAGCCGCAGGCCCGCTTCGTGATAGACGATGTTCTGCTGGCCATGCAGCAGGCGCGACGCCTGCTCCGCCACGGCCCGCACGACGCGCGGGTGCGCGTGGCCGGTATTGGTGACGCCGATGCCCGAGGTGTAGTCGAGGTAGCGCTCGCCGTCCGTGGTGAATAGCCACGAGCCTTCGCCGCGCTCGATCACGAGGTCGGTGTAACGCGTCCACACGGCGGGGATCACGGAGTGATCGGGCAGTGCCGTAGGGCGGCTCCGGAGGTCGGTCAAGTGCGCGCTCCTTCCACTTCCACCGCTTCCACGGGGTCAGGGCGTTGCCACCGTTGGAGGAGGGTCGACAGCACGACCATGCCCACGGCCACCAGGAAGATGATGGTGCCCACCACGTTGACCTGGACCGGGATGCCCCGTTGTTGGGAGCCGTAGATGTAGAGCGGGAAGGTCGTCGCCTGGCCGGAGGTAAAGACGGTGATGACGTAGTCGTCGATGGACAGGCTGAAGGCCAGCAGCGCGGCGGCCATCACGCCGGGCAGGATGAGCGGGAAGGTCACGCGCCAAAACGTCGTCCATTCGTTGGCGCCCAGGTCCATGGCCGCTTCCTCGAGATGTCGGGGAAAGCCCTGGAGTCGGGCGCGCATGGTCACGACCACGTAGCTGATGTTGAACATGATGTGGGCGATCAGGATGGTGTGGAAGCCGAGCGGGAAGAACGTGCCCTCGGGCACGAAGGCGTACTGCGTCGAGGCTAGGAAGAGCGTCAGCAGCGAGACGCCCAGCACGATCTCCGGCGTGGACATGGGCAGGAAGATCAGCAGGTTGATGGATGACCTGCCACGGAAGCGGTGGCGCACCAGGGCCAGGCCGATGAGAACTCCCAGGACGGTCGCCGCGAGCGTCGCGAACAGCGCCACCGCCAGGCTCGTGGTGACGGCCTCAGCCAGGCCTGGTTGGCCCAGCGGATCGAACCAAGACTCCAGCGAGAACCCACGCCAACTGATGTTCGAGCGGCCGCTGGGATCGTTGAAGCTGAACAGGATCATGACCAGCACCGGCAGCGCCAGGTAGCTCACCGCCAGCAGGGCGTAGAGCGGCAGCAGCCAGCGGTCCAAGAGGTGAGCGAGCCGTCTCACGCGGCGACCCTGCTTGACCGTCTCACGGGCGGGGCCTCGCACCGCCGTCCGCTCGACCTCAACTGGTCCCCCCGGTCAGCTCCTCGGTGCCCACCACGCGTGCGTAGATGAAGACACCTACCAGGATGGCCGCCATCAAGATGAAGGAGAGCGCGGCACCAGTGGGGTAGTCGCTGACCCGCAGGAAGCGCGCCTGGATGACGTTGCCGATCATCTGTGACTGGGGACTGCCCAGCAGCTCGGCGTTGACGAAGTCGCCCATTGCCGGGATGAACGTCAGCAGGGTTCCGGCGAAGACGCCGGGCAGGGCCAGCGGCAGGGTCACACGCCGAAAGCGCTGCCACGTGCCGGCATATAGGTCCTCGGCTGCCTCCAGGAGGTTCGGCGGGATCCTTTCCAGCGCAACGTACAACGGCAGGGTCATGAAGGGTAGGAAGTTGTAGGTGATGCCCGCGATGACCGCGCTCGGCGTGGCCGTCAGCCGGAACTCCTCAGGCAGCAGATCGAGGTCCTTGAGCGGTCCCAACGCCAGACCCTGATCGGCGAAGATGATGCGCCAGGACAGTGTGCGCAACAGGAAGCTGGTGAAGAAGGGGGCGATGACCAGGAAGAGCAGCAGGCTCTTGTAGCGGCCGCCCCGAAAGGCGATGAAGTAGGCCAGCGGAAACCCGATGAGGAAGGTCAACAGCGTCGCGATGGCCCCGTACAGCAGTGAGCGCAGGAAGTGGTCGCTGTACTGCGCCAGCGCCTGAGGGTAGATGCCGAAGTTGAAGGTCAGCTGGTAGCCCGCTTCCACGGTCCCGGTCCAGAGCGAGACCAAGAACATCTGGAGCGTCGGGTACAGGTAGAAGATGGCCAGGTAGGCGATGCCCGGCGCCAGGAGCAGGTACGCCGTGGCGGTAGGGTGGCGCCGGAACCAGCTCACCGATGGTAAATCGGGCGAGATCCGGTCAGTCCGGCCCCGCCGGAGACCAGGCGGCGGGATGGGTCACAGGCCGATCGCGTCGGCGAAGGCATCCTGCCAACGCTGTGCGGTGTCCAGGTCCGTGGCAGCGAACGGGTGCAGCCGGGCCAGCATGTCCGGCGTCGGGAAGATGAGCGCGTTCTCGGCGAGCGCCGGGTCCAGGGCCAGCATCTCCTCATCGGCGCCCTTCACCGGGCAGACGTAGTTGACCCAGGCCTCGACCACCGCGGCGATCTCCGGCCGGTAGTAGAAGTCGATCCAGGCCTCGGCCTGTGCCTTGTTTGCGGCGCCCTTGGGGATGCCCATGTTGTCCGTCCAGAGCATGCCCCCCTGGCGCGGCAGGACCCACTGGAAGTCCTGCCCGGCGCCCTGGTCGGGCACGAGGAGTCCCTGCACGTCGCCGGACCAGGCCATGGCCACGATGGCGTCGCCCAGGGCCATGACATCCACGTAGCTGTTGCCCGCCAGCTGACGCACCAGGCCTTCATCGACACCGCGGGCCACCTCGGCCAAGGCCTGATCGAACTGCTCCTGCGTGAGCGTCTCCGGCGCGAAGCCGAGACGCAGGGCGGCCAGACCGATGGTGTCCTGCATCTCGGACAGGTAGGTCATGCGGCCGGCGTACTGCGGATCCCAGAACACTTCCAGGCTGTCCAGCTCGCCTGTGGCGCCACGGTCATGGCCGATGCCGGTCATGCCCGACTGCCAGGGCGCGGCGTAGAGGTTGCCGGGGTCCCACTCGCGGGTCTTGTAGGCATCCAGCAGGTTGGCCGGGTAGTTCTGGAGGCCGTTGGTGTCGATCTGCTCCAGCCAGCCACGCGCGACCAGGCGCTGCATCATCCAGTCGGTCAGGACCACCAGGTCCCAGCCGGTCGACTGGCCGACGCTCAGCGGACCGGACAGATCGGCCGCGTAGAAGCTCTCGTTGTCGTCGACCGCCTGCTCGTACTCGACCGTGACGCCGGTCTCTTGCGTAAATCGCTCCAGGGTCGGGTAGCGTGGTCCGCGCTCACGATCGATATAGCCCACCCAGTTGGCCCAGCGGAAGCTGCCGCTGACCGGCGCGCGGGTGGCCACAGCGGTAGGCTCGGCACTGGCCGTGGCGTCGGCCCTGGCACTAGCCACGGCTGTGGCGCTGGCACCGGCAGTGGCCGATGCGACGGGCGTTCCCGTGGCCGAGGCGGTCGGGCTGAGGCTGCGCCCGACGGTGGCACCGGGCGTGCCGCTGGGGGCGGATGTGCCGGTGCCGGTCGTGCCACAGGCAGCGAGGAAGGCACTCACGCCGGTGACGGCGGTCAGCTGGAGCATGCGCCGCCGCGTCACCGGCGCCCCAATGACCTTCTGGAGCGCGTCAGGTCCGTCGTACATCGGGTGCCTCCTGATATCGTGAGGGGGCTGGTTCGGTTCGGCCGGGCTGGACGACGAACGTGTCGGCGGGCGACCAGGCCAGCCCCACCATGTCGCCCTTCCGACGGAGCCCGGCTGCCGCCGCTCGGGCCGTGTTCTGCTCGTACACGGTCATCTTGCTGCCGCCCGGGATATCGACCAGATACTGCGTGCTCACCCCGGTATAGCTGGCATCGCGAACACGGCCGCTGAGGACGTTGAGGTCGGCTGTCGCGCTGCCCTCACCGACCAGGCGGATCTTCTCCGGCCGTACGCCCAACTGTACCGATGCGCCGTCAGAGACCCCTTCTCGCGGCAGGCGCAAAGCCGTGGACGCGTCCAGGCGGACGATGGCGTACGCCCCGTCCGCGCCATCGATGCGACCGGTCATGAGGTTGCTGACGCCCAGGAATCCGGCCACGAAACTGGTTCGTGGCCGTTCGTAGAGGTCCTGCGGCCGTCCCAGTTGCTCGAACCGACCGCGGTGCATGACGGCGATGCGGTCGGACATCGTCATGGCCTCGTCCTGGTCATGGGTCACGTAGATGAAGGTGATGCCCACCTCCTGCTGGATGCGCTTGAGCTCAAGCTGCATCTGCTTGCGCAACTTCAGGTCCAGCGCCCCTAGCGGCTCGTCCAGGAGGAGCACCGCCGGCCGGTTGATGAGCGCCCGCGCCAGGGCCACGCGCTGGGCCTGGCCGCCTGAGATCTGGCCTGGCTTGCGCCCGTCGTAGCCGCGCAGCTCCACGAGCTCCAGCATCTCCGCCGCACGCCGGCGGATCTCCGCTCCGCCGGTCTTCTTGCGCCGCAGCCCGAAGGCCACGTTCTCGAAGATGGTCAGGTGGGGAAAGAGCGCGTAATCCTGGAAGACCGTGTTGACGTTGCGCTTGTAGGGCGGTAGCCAGGTCACATCCTGGCCCTGCAACTCGATCAGGCCGCTGGTGGGCTGCTCGAAGCCGCCGATCATGCGCAGCGTGGTCGTCTTGCCGCAGCCGGACGGGCCCAGGAGGGAGAAGAACTCGCCGTCGGTGACCTCCAGGTCGATCCGGTCCACCGCGGTCACCTGCGTCCCGAAACGCTTCGTGACGTCTACCAGGCGGACGTCGATGGCCGACACCGGCTCTGCTCCTCCTGCTGCAAGCGAGTCCCCCGAGCGCTCGTCCATCGACCGGGCTCCGTCCACCGCCTTGGCACCCGTGCCGACCGGCTGGGGCAGTATAAGCAACGGCACCGAGTCGGTGGCCGATTCGTAGCTGGACGCCGCTTTCCACGCTAGATTCGCAGGGCGAAGGAAAGTCGAGCGCATCGGTAAGATATGCGCATGCTCTCCGAATCCGCCGTCTACGAGGCGCTGCGCGCCGTCCAGGAGCCCGAGCTCGGTCGGGACATCGTCACTCTCAACATGGTCAAGGATGTGGTCATCGACCCCTCCTCCAACGTGGGCCTCACCATCGAGCTGACCACGCCCGCCTGCCCCCTCAAGGATGAGATCGAGGGCAACGTGCGCACCGCGCTGGTCGCGGTGGGAGCGCGGGAGATCGCCATCACCTGGGGTGCCATGGTCCGCCGCGCGGCCCCGCAGCAGCCGCAGCAACTGGTGCCGGGGGTCAAGAACATCCTGGCCGTGGCCTCGGGCAAGGGTGGCGTCGGTAAATCGACCG
>JACCQX010000091.1 GCA_013813905.1 Chloroflexota bacterium | reverse complement strand
GGCCATCGGCGCTGGCTGCTCGTGGCTCGGCGGATCCGGCATAGGCTGGCCAGGCAGGTCGCGCAGGCGGCTCATCGGGAGCCTACCTGTGCGAGCCCGCAAGGAGCAGCGGCCATTCCACCTACCGCACCACAGCCATCCGTACCACCCTCCCCTGTTCAGTCGAGCCCGGAGCCGAGTGCCTCCCAGTACCGGACGATCGTGCGGATGCCGCCCTCGTAGTTGTCGAGCCGCATGAACTCGTTGGGGGAGTGCGCGTGGTCGTCGGGCGGCGTGAAGCCGAGAAGGACCACCGGAAGCTGAAGCATCGCTCCGAACGACGCGGCGGCCGGAATGGAGCCGCCCTCACGGAGATAGACGGGGGGCTCGCCGAAGACCGCCTCGAGCGCCGTTGCGGCCGCCTCCGTTGCCGGGTGGTCGATCCCTGTGAGGCTCCACAGGCCGTCATTGATCAGCCAGACGTCCACTTCCACGCCCGGCGGGGCACTCGCCAGCACGTGGTCCCGCAGGAGCTGGAACGTCCTCTTCGGATCCATGTCCGGGACCAGGCGGCAGGAGACCTTGGCATGGGCGTGGGCCGGGATGATAGTCTTGGAGCCCTCTCCCTGGAACCCGCCCCAGAGTCCGTTGACGTCGAGCGTGGGACGGGCACCGCGGCGCTCCAGCGAGCCGAAACCCGGCTCTCCGAACAGCTCGGGCACGCCGATGTCGGCGGCCAGTCTGGCGTCGTCGAAGACCAGGCGAGCGAACTCCGACCGTTCCTGTTGGGAGAGTTCGCGGACCTCATCGTAGAAGCCGGCTACCGCGACGCGGCCATCAGGCTGCCGCAGTCCGGCCAGGATCGCGGCCAGGGCGTTGGCCGGGTTCTGGACCAGGCCGCCATAGGTGCCCGAGTGCAGGTCCTGGCTGGGGCCGCTGACGTCGATCTGCGCGTACACCAGGCCGCGCAGGCCGATGGTGATGGCCGGGTGGTTGTCCTGGAAGAAACCCGAGTCGCTGATGACCGCGAGGTCGGCCGCCAGGCGCTGGCGATTGCCCTCCAGCCAGCGGTCGAAGTTGACCGAGCCGGACTCCTCTTCGCCCTCGAAGACATAGCGCACGTTGACCGGCAGCCGGCCCTGCGTCTCGAGCCAGGCGCGTGCCGCCCAGAGGTGCAGGTGGACCTGGCCCTTGTCGTCGGCGGCGCCGCGAGCGTAGATGCAGCCTCCCTCGACGCGCGGCTCGAAGGGCGGCCGGACCCACAGATCCAGGGGATCGACCGGCTGCACGTCGTAGTGGCCGTAGACCAGTACCGTGGGAGCGCCCTCGGCGTGGAGCCAATCGCCGTAGACCACGGGGTGGCCCTCGGTCGCCGAGACCTCCACGTTCTCCAGGCCGCTGGCGCTCATCGCCTCGGCCAGGAAGCGCGCGGCCTCCGCCACGTCAGGGGCGTGCTGGCTGAGCGCAGAGATGCTGGGGATGCGCAGGAATGCCCGGTACTGCTCCAGGCGTTCGTCAGCGCTTCGCGCGAGATAGGTCTCGATGGCGTCCACGGCCTCGCTCATGATCCTCCCTTGGGTAGCCTCAAGTCCGGAGACCGGCCAGATCGGCCGGCAGTCGGTCCAGTCGTTGCGTCCAGCTCAGGAAGTGGATGTTGACCGGGTCCGACGTGCCGTCGGGCCAAGGGCCGTGGACCGTCCGCGAGGTGCCCTGCCAACCATGGGCCGCGGCGGTGTCCAGGAAGCGTTGCGCGGTCTTGCGCACCGGCTCCGCCAGCCACAACTGCGCACCCGGCGTGAACAAGCCCTGGACGAGATCGAGCAGAGGGAAGATGTCGCGGCCCTCGTACAGGACATCCGCCGCCAGGATCAGCGAGAAGCCGGCCTCGCGCCGCGCGGGCCGCAGCGGCGGCGGTTCTGAGCGCCAGTTGAAGCGAAGGCACTCCGGCGCTCGTGCCGCGTTGCGCAGCGTGTTGTAGCGGCACAGGGTGAGCGAGAGCAGCGAATAGTCCGCCGTGACCAGCGATCCACCCGACTCCAGGACGGCTGTCGCGGTGGTTCCCAGACCGGCTCCCAGCTCCAGCACCTGCTGGCCGGCCACTTCCTCTGCCCGCTCGCAGACGACGTCAGCCAGGGCCACGCCGCTGGCCCAGATCTTGGCCCAATGCGGCATCTGTTTCTCCGAGTCCTGCCGAGCTTCCTCGAAGAGCCGGTCCCTGGAGGCCTGATCCGGCTTCGCGATGCGGTACGTCCGGCCACTGCGCGGCAGTGCGCAGGGCTCGAACTCCAGCGTGATCTGGCGAGAGAGCCAAGCCTCGATGCGGGCGATGCGCCGAGCGACGTCGGCACCGCCATCACTCCGCTCAGATACCGCCAGCGAAGGCTCGCTCACGTGGAGGAGATCGAGCCGTGGTGGCGGAGGGGATCCCGCCTGCCCGTAGCCAGCGCGGCTACCACGATCGTGACCAAGGACGCGACCGTGACGGCGGCCAGGCCACCGGCCGGGCCTAACGACGGATCCAGCAGCCCTGGCACGACGGCGCCCAGGCACTGCCCGCCCGTACCGGCCAGCAGCACCAAGCGCGTGCCAGCCAGGAAGCGGTCATCGGCCGCCGACCGACGCGCGACGATGGCACGGACCACATCATGGGTCACGCCCACGATGCCGATGCCGACGAGCGCGAGGGCGATGGCGATGGCATCGTCCACGACAGCCACGACGATGGTCGCCCCTGCGGAGAGCGCCACCAGACCGGCCATCAGCACGGAGGCCGGCAGGCGACCCATCAGGCGGGGTACGGCGAGGGGACCGATGAGCGTGCCCAGCCCGACTGCGGCAAGCCCCAGGCCCAGGGCGGCCGGCGGCCCGTCGAGCCGGAGCACGATGATGGGCATGAGGGCCACCAGGAGGCTCCCTGCGATCGCGCCCGTCACGAAGGCAGCGACGGCGACCATCAGCAGAGCCGGCGGCAGGGCCGTCCGGGACGGATCCCGCCGGTCCTGAGCGGCACCTGCGGCGCGGCCGTCAGCTCGCACGCCCAGATACGTCAGCGCCGCGGCCGTCATGAGGCCTGCCGCGACACCGAAGGCAGGCAGCGGGCCAGCCATGACCAGGACGACCGTGGCGAGGAGAGGCCCTGCCATGAGTGCCGCCCGTTCCAGGAGCGCATCGAAAGCCCCAGCGAGACCCAGGCCCCCTGGCGCGACGACGGCCGGCAGGAGCCCCGCGCGGGTCTCGGCCGAGATCGCCGACAACGTCCCCGACACGAGCGCCCCGGCGGCGAGCACGACCATGTCCAGAGGCACGAAAGCTGACGCAAGGGCTGCGGCGACCAGCGCGCGCAGCACCGTGAGCGTCGCGAGTCCCGCCGGCCCGAGGACCGGGAGGAGCCGCTCACCGAGCACCAGGACCAGGAGCCGCGGCGCGATACGGGCAAGCAGCACGATACCGACCGAGGCGGCACTCGGCCGAACCATCCAGGCCGCCACGAGGAGGGTCGTGAGAAAGGTCCAGTCAGCGACCTGCTCCAGGGTTCGGGCAGCCCACAGCGGCCTCGTGGCGCGATCAGAAAGGATCTGGAGTGGACGCTTTCGCTCGGCCAGCATGAGGCGGCAGTCTAGCGCTGCCCGATCGTTCCATCCTCGTACGACCGCTCTGGTCGTCGCACGCCGCGGAGGCGCCGATAGCGGTCCCACAGTCCCTCGGCCGCCGACATGATCCTTGGGCCGAGCCGTCCGACCGTCAGCTCCCATCCGCCGACATAGTCGACCTCACGTCCGCCGAAGCCGGACTTGAACTGAGCGATGCCATCGCGCGGCAGGCCCCACAGGTCGTATTCGCGATAGCCGCGATCCTGCGAGAGGCGGATCGCCTCCCACTTCAGAAGGTGATTCGCCCGGCGCTGGTTGCCCTCGTGAGTGGTACCGCCGTAGAGATCGGCCACGCGAGGCCCGCTGGATATCAGGAAGAGTGTCGCCACCGGCTCTGAGGTCGCAGCGATCTCCGCGAAGAACAGGTGAGCCATCCCGCGCGGCTCCAGATGCCGCCACATCTCGTGGAACGTGCGCTCACTTCGCGCGGCGATGCCCTGACGCGTCATGGAGTCGAGATGGATGCGATAGAAGTCCCCCAGGCGCGATCCGTCACCCACCACCACGCGGACGCCCAGCCGCTCGGACTTGGTGATCGACTGGCGGGTCTTGCGATGCAGATCAGCCCATATCTGTTCCTGCGGTCGAGCGATGTCGATGATCCGCGTGGTGACCTGCTGGATGCTATGGACAGGGCGCCACCCGAGAGAGCGAAGGGTGTCCTCGAGGCCCCGGCCGCTCTCGGCCTCCGGCTCCATGCGAACCACGGCGATCCGCTTCGCGCGGGCGACCGCGCGAAGCTGATGATCGAAGGCCGTGAGCGCCGCGGCGTCCAGTGGGCGGGGGCTCACCGGACCGCGTGGGATGTAGCCCAGAGACCAAGGCGCTCCCCGTGGCCGCCGGACCAGCATCTGCGCTGCCACCGGTCCGTTAGCCGTCGTCGTGATCACCCGCCGGGACATCCAGCCGTTGACCCGCTTGATGGCTGCCCAGGGCGTGGTCTGCAGGTAGCACGGCTGGGCGGAGTTGGCCACGAGATCGTCCCAGGCCGTGTCATCACGCGCGAGTGACTGCGCCAACGAGGCGGTCCCACGATCGCCACCCCGGGGCTCGACGGCCGTGACGGCGTCGCTCACCGGAGATTCAGGCCGGCGAGGGGGACGGCGACGGCGCGGGCGCGCCGCTCGGCTTCTCCGTTCGGGGCTCCAGTAGGGGCAGCGGACGAGCGGTCATCCCGCCACCCTCGCCGGCCTCCTTGCGTGGGTCGGGCAGGTCCGCGAACATCGCCTCGAAGGTGTCCTGTTCCACGGTCTCCTCGGCCACCAGCCGCTCAGCCAGCTGGATGAGGCGGTCCTTGTGGCGGGTCAGCACGTCCATCGCGCGGGCATAGGCCTTGTCGATGATGGCCCGGACCTCCTCATCGATCTGCTTGGCCACGTCGTCCGAGTAGTTGCGCTGCTCGCCCAGGTCGCGGCCCAGGAAGATCATCTCGTCGCGCTTCCCGAAGGCCAAGGGGCCGAGCTTGTCGCTCATGCCGAACTCGGTGACCATCCGACGGGCCACGT
>JACCQX010000078.1 GCA_013813905.1 Chloroflexota bacterium | reverse complement strand
TCCAGGTCAACGGCAAGGCGGCCAGGCGCGCCCGGGCCGATCGAGACTACGGCATGGTGTTCCAGGCGCCGGTCCTGTTCGACTGGCGCACGGTCGAGGCGAACGTGCGCCTGCCCCTGGAGGTGATGGGTCTCGGCCGCGGCGAGCGGGACAACCGGGTGCGCCAGATGCTCGACCTCGTCGAACTGGGTGGATTCGGTCGCCACTACCCGCACCAGCTTTCTGGCGGCATGCAACAGCGCGTGGCCATCGCGCGCGCGCTTGCCTTCCAGCCCGCCCTGCTGCTTATGGACGAGCCTTTCGGAGCGCTGGACGAGATGACCCGTGAGCGACTCAACGCGGAAGTGCTGAGCATCTGGTCGCGCACCGGCACGACCATCGTCTTCGTCACGCACTCCATCCCGGAGGCCGTCTTCCTCTCCACTCGCGCGGTGGTCATGAGCGCGCGACCGGGCCGCATCACGGACGTCATCGACATCGACCTGCCCCAGCCGCGCAACGACCAGACGCGTGAGAGCGAGCGCTACTTCGAGCTGGTGACCGAGGTTCGCGAGAGCCTGCGGGGTCGGGTCGCGGCCTCTCCCGCACGCGCCCGCGCCGAGGGCGGCATCGGGTGAGGGCGTCGGCGGGTAGCATCGGGTGAGCACGGCGGGCTCCCTCGGCAGCGTCGCCCCGAGTCGCCTGCCGTCGGGCCGCTCGGTCGGCGGGCTCGCGCGTCAGTACCTGCCGGCCATCCTGGTGCTGATCCTTGGTGTGGCGGCTTGGGAGCTGGCCACGGCCGGTCCCGGTCGCCGCGTCCTGCCCGCGCCATCCGTCATCGCCGCCGCCTTCTCGGAAGAGTCGGACCTCCTGCGGCGTGCCGGGACGGCTACCTTCATGGAGGCGCTGGGCGGCCTGGTCATCGGTACCGGGCTGGGAGTGCTGGTGGCCTTCGCCACCGCTCGCTGGGCGACCGCGCGGGAAGTGCTGGTGCCCATCGCCATCGCCTCGAGCGCCATCCCGCTCATCGCCATCGCGCCCATCCTCAACAACTGGTTCGGCGTCCTGAACCCGCTCTCCAAGATGGCCATGGCGGCGCTGCTGGTCTTCTTCCCCGTGATGATCAACGTCACCCGCGGCCTGGTCGAGGTGCCACCCGCGGCGCTGGAGCTGATGCGCTCCTACGCCACGTCCGACTGGCAAGTGCTCTTCAAGGTGCGCGTGCCGAACATGCTGCCTTTCTTCTTCACGGCGCTGAAGATCGGCACCACGCTGGCCTTCATCGGGGCGATCGTGGCGGAGTACTTCGGTGGCACCTCTGACGTGCTGGGCCGCGTGGTCATCACTTCCATGAGCAGCGGCAGCTTCGACGTGGCCTGGGCGGGCATCCTGCTGGGAGCGGCCGGCGCGATCCTGTCCTATCTGGCCGTGGCCGTGGCCGAGCGGCTGATCATCCCGTGGTACGCGGCCATGCTGAGCGGCGGCCGCAGCTGACGATCCCACGCGAAGCGCCATGAGCGGCCCCATCGATTGCGCTATCGTGCGCGGCGGAACGAGGCTGGACGGCCGTGCGCGACCCAGGATCGCCGCGCGGCGTGCTCCAGCCCGAGAGGCGGACGGCGCGCCGGCCCGCACAGCGAGGTGGATGGATGGGCACAAGGACCAGGTTTTGGGCAGGGCTCGCGACGGCCGGTCTCGTCGCGGCCGCTTGTAGCGCGGGCACGGCCGCACCCACGAGCGCACCGGGAGGCACAGCGGCTTCCGGGGCGCCCAGCGCACCGGCCGAGATGACGGCGGTCGAACTGCAGCTCCAGTGGGCGCCGCAGGCCCAGTTCGCGGGCTACTTCGCGGCACGCGATGAGGGGTTCTATGAGGACGAGGGCCTGGAGGTCGAGATCCTCGACGGCGGGCCGGACGTCATCCCGCAGGTCGTGGGCTCGGAAGAGAACGGACCGGAGTTCACCATCTCGTGGGTGCCCAAGGTGCTCGAGGTGCGGGCCGCCGGTCAGTCGGACCTGGTCAACATCGCCCAGGTCTTCCAGCGCTCGGGCACGCTATCCGTCGCCTTCCAGGAAGCCGGCATCGAATCACCGGAAGACTTCGAAGGAAAGAACGTGGGCGTCTGGGGCTTCGGCAATGAGTACGAGGTCATCGCCGCCGCCCGGGAGGTCGGTCTGGAGGAGGGCACCGACTTCACGAAGGTGATCCAGCCCTTCGACATGACCTTCCTCCTCAACGGTGACGTGGACGTGGCCGAGGCCATGATCTACAACGAGTACGCACAGGTGCTCGAAGCAGAGAACCCGGACACCGGCGCCCTCTACCAGCCCGAGGATCTGAGCGTCATCGACTACAACGAGGTCGGCACGGCGATGCTCCAGGACGCCATCTTCGCCCGCGAGGCATGGCTCAACGAAGAGGGCAACGAGGATGTCGCCACGCGCTTCCTGCGGGCCTCCTTCCGGGGCTGGATCCACTGCCGCGAGAACCCCGACGAGTGCATCCAGGCGACCGTCGACGCCGGCTCGACCCTGGGCACGGGCCACCAGGCCTGGATGATGAACGAGATCAACCCGCTCATCTGGCCGTCCGAGGGTGGCATCGGGTCCATGCCGGAGGACACTTGGCAGCAGACGGTGGACATCTCGGTCGAGGCGGGGATCATCCCGGCGGCACCCGATGAGACGGCCTATCGCACGGATCTCTCCGAAGCCGCCCGCGAGGGACTGGAGGGCGACGTCATCGGTGAAGGCTTCACCAAGGACACGGTCGAGGTGACCCCCGGCGGCGAGTAACGGCGCCGGCTCGCGGCGCCCGCCCGGCGTGGCGGGGCGCGTTGGGCTCGTCGCGCCACTCACAGCCAAGAGGCCGGTCCCGACTGGGGGGCCGGCCTCTTCTCGTCCGTCGCCGCGCCTTCGAGCACTCGGTCGCCGCAGCCCGGGCCTTTGACCGTGGCCTGGGCCTTTGGCCGTTGCCTTGCCGCCCGGCGCCACTCCCTCACACTCGCTCGCCGCCCTACGAGCCCACAAGGCTCGCCGCGACACGCTCCCGCCGGGCGCCGGCAGTGCGATCCGCGTCGTGAGCCGCGACATCCACGCTCGCGGACTCTTCCAAACGGCCCTTGAACCGTCCTTGACGGGTCCGTCCGAACCGCAGGCCGACCGCTTAAGCCCTCGATAAGCCCTGTATGCCAACGTGGCTTGCATGGCATCTTCGAGGCGCACTGGAGCACAGGTCCGCGGGCACCAAGCGGGGGTCACGGCCTCGATCGTCCTAGGGCGATCGCTGCGCGCCTCCCGTCTCCGCCGCCATCTCACACAGTCGGCGCTCGCAGAGAGGGTAGGCCTGAGTCGTGCGCGGATCGGGCAGTTGGAGACGGGCCAAGGGCTCGGCGCTTCGGTAGGCACGTGGTTCACCTTGGCCGAGTCACTTGGCCTGACGCTGCGCATGAAGTTCGGGCGTGACCCGACGGCGCTGCCCGCCGATGCCGGGCACCTCGCCATGCAGGAGCTGGTGCTGCGGCTGGGTCGGGCTGCCGGGCTACGCCGGGTCCTTCGAGCTACCAGCCGCTGCCTCAAGAGCCGGGGCTGGTCTGGTCGGACCTGCACGCCACCCGGCTCTTCGCCCGTCGCCACCCTGGCTGATCACTTTCGGCTCCCGCGCGCCCCGTGCCCGTCACCCTCCTGGACCGCTGAACAGGAGTCCACGAGGGGATGCCCACCACCCGGACGATGGGACCATCGACGCCCTTGCTCCGGTGTGGTATCAACGTGAAGACGTGGATCAAAGACATAAGGGGGGAACTCTGTTGCTTGCACTTGCCCAGCCGCTGGCCCGGAAGAGCCGGCTCCGTCGAGCTCGCCATGCGCTCGCCGGTGCGCTCGTAGCAGCGCTCCTCGCCATGCCATCCTCGGCCAGCGCGGCGACCTACAAGATCAAGGCCCTATCCAACGACAGCTTCTCGCCGTCGGTCCTCACCGTGTATCAGGGCAACCTGGTCAAGTGGATCAACGAGGGCGGCTATCACGATGTGGACGTCAACAAGCCGAGCAGCTATATCGCCACGAGCCCACGCACTACCACGGGGCTGATCGCGAGCAAGACGGTCGTGGCCGGCACCTTCTCCTTCATCTGCAGCGTGCACCTCCCCGACATGACGGGCAAGCTCAAGGTCAAGCCGAGCCTGTCCCGCAGCGGATCCACGGTGACCGTACGCCTGGGGCCGGTGGAGTCGAGCTTCGTACACACCATCCAGCGACGCAGGGGTTCCTCCGGTACTTGGACCAGCTCGAGCACGACCTCGGGTGCCGACTCCAAGGCTTTCACCCTCTCGAGCGGGACCTGGCAGTTCCGGGCCAAGCTGGTGCGCAGCTCGAACGGGACCTCCTCGAGCTACTCGCCGGTCGTCTCCATCAGCGTTCCGTAACCCCGGCGGCCCGATCCGATGGATGGGGTCTTGACAACCGCGTTCGACATGAGCCAGCCGGCCATCTCGAAGCACCTTCGGGTGCTGGAGCGGGCGGGACTCATCGAGCAAAGCCGGCAGGCACAGTGGCGGCCACGTAGGCTGCTGGCCGGACCGCTGCGGGACATCTCCGACTGGGTCGGCCAGTACCGACGGCACTGGGAGGAGAGCTTCGATCGGCTGGACGCGTACCTCCGTGATGTGCAGAGCAGGCAGGAGCAGGACAAAGGCGACGACGATGAACGCGACACGATCGACCGCGGTAGCACCGATACCACGAACGACGAAGGTCGGCGAAATGGATCTGGGTCCGGGCGGCAAGTGGCGATACGTCAGCAGCGCCCCGGATCGCGACGACATCGAGTTCTACGGGGAGTATCTCGAGATCGTGCCGCCGGAGCGCATCAGGTGGACGTTCATGTTCGACGTCGAGGGCGTCGGACCCCAGGGTGGACCGGAGACGTTGACGCTGGACGACGCCGGTGGGAAGACGCTGATGCGCGCCATATCGCACATGGGATCAGCGGAGGTCATCGACGCTGCCCTGGCGACCGGCATGATGCAGGGCGCCATCGAGACCTGGGACCGCCTCGAGACCCTCCCAGCAGGCCGTCAGCACCTCAACGGCGGTCGCGGGCTGCGTTCTCGGCGAACCGGACCTTCACGACCTTCGTGACGAGTGCGACCGGGATGGGTTCGTCCGCTTGGAACCGGATCGTCCCCTTTCCCGCCAGGTAGGGCCGCAGTTCATCGCCGAGTGCGTCGACGACCACCTTGCTCGCCGGAAAGAGGCTGTAGTGGTTCTTGAACGCGGCGTATGAAACCAGGAACTGCCCGTGACTCTTGAAGGTCGGCATCTGGTAGGAGATCGTCTCGGTCGCCTCTGGGGCGGCGGCCCTGATCGTCTGTCGAAGTTCCTCCACGGCCGTTCGCCGCTTGTCCGGCAGCGCCTCCAGGTACGCCTCCACGCTGGTCGGTGTGGCCATGTCAGCCTCCTTCGGTCAGCGACTGTCTCCTCCGGGCATCATCCCATGGCGAGGCTTGGAGGCGGCGGGAGCCCGTTCAGCTAGGGCGTGTCGCCTTATTCGGCGGCCCACGTGAGTGCGGCGGCCGCGCGGTTCAGGGGATGCCATCGAATGATTCGGAAACTGTGCTTGATGGCTGACCGGAAGGGACGAGTCAGTCCTCAGCTCACCGCTTTCTTCACGAGCGCGCCGATCCTTGCCTCGTCGGCGGCGGTCAACTCCGTCAGAGCGAAGGCGGTCGGCCACATGGCGCCTTCGTCGAGCTTCGCCTCGTCGTTGAAGCCGAACGTCGCGTACCGCGACTTGAACTTATCCGCGCTCGTGAAGAAGCAGACGACCTTGCCGTCCTTGGCATACGCGGGCATCCCGTACCAGGTCTTCGGCGAGAGGGCTGGCGCGCTGGCTTTGATGATCGCATGGAGCCGCTCTGCGATGACCCGATCCGGTTCCGGCATCTCGGCGATCTTCGCGAGCACGTCGCTTTCCCCGTCCGCCTTGTTCTTGTTCGCGCGCGCTTCCGCCTTCAGCTCTTTGGCGCGCTCCTTCATCGCTGCTCGTTCCTCGGCCGTGAATCCCTTGGCCGTCTTGTCGGTCGCGGTGGTGTCGGCGGACGTCAGCTTCTTCGTCATTGCAGGTTTCCTCCTTGCGAGTCCTGATGAGAACCACCCTCATGCTAGGCAGCCGCCCGGAGCGGGGGTCGGCACTCATCGGTCCTGAAGCAGCCCGAGGACATTGTCATCGGGGTCGGTGACGGTGGCCACTAGGCGGCCGCCACCCACATCGTGCGCGGGCTCCTTCACGGTGGCACCCGCGGCGGTCACCTCGGCCAGCTTCGCCTCGATGTCCGGCACGTGCCAGTAGCCACCGGTGAGGTCATGCCCTGCGGTCCACCGCCCGGCACCAGCGGCTCGGTGACCGGCGCCGATTCCTGATCGGTCTGGTCACCTGTTTCGCGACGCACGACGGCATCCCCGTCCTCGCGCGCGCCGTGTGGCGCCGGTAGGTGCTGAGCGGCATGCCGACCAGGTCGCTGAAGCGACTGCTGAAGGTGCCCAGCGACGAGCAGCCGCCCGCGAAACAGACCTCGGTGACGCTGAGGTCGCCACGACGCAGCAGCGCGAAGTCGCGCAGGTGCCGCCCGCGGCGGGTCTGCTGGTCACCTGCGCCGCGCGGCCGTATCCGTGGGCCTGATCGGCCTTCGGGGCCCCCTATGAGCCCCCGGTGCCGAACTGACGATCGCCTGCATCACCCAAGCCGGGCAGGATGTAGCCGCGTTCGTCGAGCTGTCGGTCTAGCGCTGCGCAATGGATGGCCACGTCCGGGTGCGCAGTGGCCACCGTGCGCACGCCTTCAGGTGCCGCTATGAGGTTGAGCAGCTTGATGCGTGAGGCGCCCCAGTCCTTGAGCACCTCGATGGCGGCCGTGGCCGATCCGCCGGTGGCCAACATCGGGTCCAGGATCAGGCACAGGTCTACCGTGGCGGTGTCGGGCAGCCGGTTGTAGTACTCCACCGGTCGCAGGGTCCGCTCGTCGCGGAACAGGCCCAGGTGCCACACCTGCGCGGTGGGCATCAGCTCCAGCATGGCGTCGACCATGCCCAGCCCGGCCCGCAGGATCGGGATGAGCCCGATGCGGTCGGCGAGCTCGGCGCCCTCGATCTCCTCCAGCGGCGTTCGCACGCGCAAAGGACGGACCCGCGCGTCCTCCAGCGCCTCGTATCCGACCAGCCAGCTGATCTCCCGCACCAGCTCGCGAAACTTCTTGGGCTCGGTCTCCACCGTACGCAGGAGGGCCAGCTTGTGCAGCACAGCGGGATGCCGCGAGACGTGCAGGGTCGGAAAGTCGGGCGGGGTCTCGGGCACGTGGGACTCCTTGGGCGAGGTCCATCGATGCTATCAGCCGTGCCTGCCCTCCACGCGCCCCACCGTTACCATCGACCGATGCCGGAATCCCCGCCGCCCGCCGCCGACGCCCCGCGCGCCCGCCCTGCCAGGACGACCGGTACACGGGCCTCGTCACGGCGTGGGACGACCGCTCGCAGCGCCGCTCGCAGCGGCAAGGTCCTGCCCCCGCCGGTGCTGGTCGAGGTCCGCCGGGGCGAACTCGTCGAGAGCCGGCATCGCGGTCATGTGGTGCAGGTCGATGCCAGCGGACGGCTGGAGCAGGGCATCGGCGACCCGGAGATCGAGGTCACGCTCCGCTCGGCGGTCAAGCCTTTCGCGTTGGTGGCGCTGGTCGAGTCCGGCGCCGCGGACGACCTCCGGCTGAGCCACTCCGAGCTGGCCGTGATGGCCGCCTCGCACACTGGCGAGGACATGCACGTCAGGACACTCCAGGCGGTCTTCCGCCGGGCTGGTGTCACCCAGGCACTGCTGGCCTGCGGCACCGCGGGCATGCCCCTCGACCAGGTCACGGCCACGCGACTGGCGCGCCAGGGGGAGGCGGCGGGACCCATCCGACACATGTGCTCCGGCTTTCACGCCGCCAGCATCCTGCTGAGTCGCTACTCGGACTGGTCGCTGGAGGACTACGACCGACCCGACCATCCCAGCCAGGTCGCGTGTCGGTCGGCAGTGGCGCGGGCCTTCGGCCAGCGTCCAGGGGCCCTGCACACCGCCGTGGACGACTGTGGGCTCGCGACGTTCGCCTTCCCCCTGGTGGACATCGCGCGGGCCTTCGCGTTGCTGGCCGATCCGGCCGGCGTGGCATCCGATCCGGCTCGTTCGGCCATGGCCCCCGCGCTGACCCGTATCCGTGACGCGATGTTGGCTTCCCCGGAGATGGTCGGAGGCAACGGTGAGGTCCTGGACACGCGCCTCATGCGAGCCAAGCCCGGCCGGCTCGTCTCGAAGAGCGGTGCAGAGGGGCTTCGTGGCGTCGGCCTGTTGCCAGGAGCGCGCGGTCCGACCAGCGGCGCGGCGGGCCTGGCGCTGCGCATCGAGGACGGCGATGGATTCGCGCGGGCCGCGAGGTCGGTCACGGTCGAGGCGCTGAGCCAGCTGAACGCCCTCTCCGACCAGGAGTTGCGCTCGCTGTCCGCACACCATCAACCGCAGGTGCGCTCCGCGGCGGGCAGCGTCGTGGCGCAGTCCGTGCCGGACTTCGTTCTGGCACCCATCTCCGAGCTCGTCTGAGGCGAACCGAGTGATGCGGTCCCAGGCGACTGGCCGACTGGGACGCTCCCAGCCATGAGCGGCATGCAGCACATCCCCGATCCCTATCGCGTCCTCGGCGTGCAGCGTGCGGCAACGCCGCTTCAGATCAAGTCCGCGCATCGGAATCTGGCCAAGCGCTACCACCCCGACGCGCCGGAGGCCGACACCGGCCGCTTCCTGGCCATCCAGGAGGCGTATTCGCTGCTGTCCGACCCGCTTCGTCGACGCGACTGGGATGCGCGACATGCGCCCGGCCCGGTACGTGCCGGCGAGGGCACCACGCACGGGCGGGGCAGGGGGGCGGCCGGGCGATGGACGCGCGAGGACGCGGAGGTGGGCACCCGACGCGGAGCACGACCGCCGCGCCGCAGTCCCGCCAGCAAGGCGGACTCGTCACGCGGCACGAACGGCACCCCGCGCGATGGATCCACGGCCTCCGAGTCGACGGGCTACGACGTCCCTGACGATGCGCCGAGCGATCC
>JACCQX010000058.1 GCA_013813905.1 Chloroflexota bacterium | reverse complement strand
ACACGACCTCCGGCGAGGATTCCCAGATTCCCCGGATGGTCTGGCTAGTGCTGAACAGGCCGCTCGGGCCGCGTGACGGACCGGTGACGCCGCCCACCCAGCGATTCACCTCCGCGCCGATGGTCAGTAGATGGTCATCGGCATTGCGCCAGGCGTTGGCCAGCGGCGCCGAGCTGGCCGTGGCAGCCAGCACGATGGACCCGGACAGCGTGAGCAGCACGAAAACCAGACCGCCGCGCATGAACAACCCCGAGACGTAGCCGGCATCGCCGATCCGGCGCCGCCGCCAGCCATCGCGCTGGGTGAGGAGGTTCAGGCGCACCACCAACAGCATCGCGGCGGCGCTGAAGATGATCAGGTGCGCGTACTGGAAGCGGATGGTGATGGACATGTTGATGAGCAGCGCCAGTCCCGCCGCGACGACGGCCGGCATGGCCCGACCGCGGCGGAAGATGTTGAAGGCTGCGAACTGGCCGATGGCCCAGATGAGCGTGCCCAGCAAGAGCAGGAACACGGATGTCTCCGCGGAGCGGATGCCCAGCACGACGAGGTCGGTATAGAAGATCACCGTGGACTCGCCAAGCGCTCGCAGACGGTCCACCAGGTCCGGCGCGGATGAGACCGACTCGCTCACCGCCAACAGCAGGTAGGCCGAGCCGAGGACCGCCCCGATCGCGTGTGCCAGCACGGTCCGCAGCCGGGACTTGGCCAGGAGGAACCCGGTCAGAGCGGCCAGTAGCACGCCGAAGGGCAGGAAACCGGTCTGCCGTCCGTCGCTTGGGCCGAAGCCGGCCCAGTTGGCATCGTCCACAGCCAGAGCCAAGGTCACCAGCATGAGCATCAGCAGTGCCAGCGACGACCAGCCCTCGCGCGGTGAGCGCACGGTATCGGGTTCGTCCAGCTCGTCCGCGCTGGCGCGCTGATCGAACGGCGTCACGGGGTCACTCATCGGCCGATGCGTCCGGCGGCACCCGGCTGTGCCGACACTATCTGCGTACCCAGCGGCTTGGCCGGAGAGATCACGTACGTGGGCAGATCATGCTCGGCCAGCGCATAGCGCAAAGCACGGGCCTCCCGCGCGTGGGCGTCGTGCTCATCTTGGCCCACGCCCGGAAGGCCACGCAGCCTTCGCGTGTGCTGCTCGTGCGCGACTGGATCGATGACGAAGACCGCGGCGCTTATCCCGCGCCGTCGCAGAGTGGTGAGGGGTCGGATCCAGTCACGATCCAGAGAAGGCGTGACGATCACCGCGGTCATACCCCGGCGCAGGCGGGCAAGGCCCAGCATGAGGATCTCGCGCAGCGGCACGGAGCCGTCGTCTTCCACCGCCGCCAGCAGCTGGAGCAGCTTCTGCTGCTGGCGCGGGCCACGGTCGGCCGGCAGGACAGCCTGCCTGGTGCCCGCCGCCGTGAAGCCCAGGGCGCGGTTCTCCGTGAGGGCGCGGGAGCCGATCGAGGCAGCGACGCGAACCGCCGTCTCGATGGTGGCACCGTCGCCCAGGCCGGTGTGGTGGACGACGTCGAGGTCGAGGAAGATCCAAACGTCGGCTGTCTGCTCGAGATCGAACTCCTTGACCTGGAGCTCCTGCTGGCGCGCGCTGCTCTTCCAGTGGATGCGGTTGAAGGAGTCGCCGGGCGCGTACGGCCGCACGGAGGTCACCATCGCCGTCGTCTGGAGCGTCCGCTCGGGGCTGGCCTGGCTCCCCTCCAGGGTGGAGGGCGGCAGGCGCCAGCGCGGCAGCGTCTCGACCGCCGGGTAGACCATCACGGTGGCCGGGGAGCCGACCGAGGCGAAAGACTCGAACAAGCCGAACGGATCGCCCGTGCGGATGACCATCGGCTCGATGCGGAAGTGGCCGCGCCGCGTGAGCGGCACGCGTGCCACCCAGGACCGTTCGGACCTGGAGCCGAGGGCCAGGGCCCGACCGGGCAGCGGCACCGGCAGGCCTGTGGGGTTGTGCACCTCCAGCCAGGGCTTGGGCAGGCGGCTGGTGTTGCGCACTGTATAGGTGGCACGCAGCGTGTCACCCACCTGGGCGTGGGGCCGGTCCAGGATGTAGCCGGCCTCCAGGTCGGCCATGCCGAAGCGCGTCAGCACGTA
>JACCQX010000042.1 GCA_013813905.1 Chloroflexota bacterium | reverse complement strand
GCAGCGTGTAGAGCTGAGCGTTCTCCACCTCGTAGTACTGACCGTAGTGGCTCTGCTGGCCGCCCTGCCAGAGCAGCCGGATGACCTCGATGGCCTCCTCGAACATCTCCGCGCGCACGTCGTAGGCAGGCCACTTGTCGCCCAGGATGTGCTCGTTGAGGTTCTCGCCGGTGCCCAGGCCCAACATGAACCGGCCGGGCATCAGGGCCGCTGAGGTGGCCGCCGCCTGGGCGATGATGGCCGGATGGATGCGGATCGTGGGACACGTCACGCCGGTACCCAGACGCAGCCGCGTGGTGGCCTGGCTGATGCCGCCGACGACGCTCCAGACGAAGGGGCTATGGCCCTGCGCGTCGACCCAGGGGTGGAAGTGATCGGAGATCATGGCGAACTCGAAGCCCGCCTCTTCCGCCATCACGGCGTTCCGTACCAAGTCGCTCGGAGTGTGCTCCTCGCTGGATAGTGCGTAGCCGATCCGTGTCATGCGGCTCCCCAGTGTCGCGGCCGCTCGATCGAGCCGGCTCCGGGCATCACGGTACGGGCGCGCGGGCTGTCGCCGCGCTTCTCGCATGATCTTCTTCATTGCCCGGGTCTTGCAGCGCGGAGCCACTTCGGTAGCGGCGGAACAGGCGGGCCACTCCGATGACGATGAGCACGTAGATGAACAGCAGGTAGTGCTGATGCCCGTCCGCCAGCGGGGCGAGCATGCCCAACGTCAGCAACACGAAGGCTGGATACTCCGCTCGCACCAGCATCGCCGAGCCTAGCAGCAGCAGTCCCACCGCGACGCCCGCGGCCTTGGCCAGGCTCACTCCGAGCAGGGGCTGCGCGAGGCAGGCGACAGAGCTACGACCCTCGGTGCAGGTCGGTTCGGCGTTGGACAGCGCCACGAAGAAGCGCCGCCACTCGTCGAGACCCACGATGGGCAGCGTCACCAGGCAGGTGGCGGCGGTCACGGCGATGGCCATGACCAGCGGACGCCAGCCGTCGCGACGAACGGCCCACAGCGCCAGGGCCCCCGGGAACAGCTTGAATGCGGCGCCGATCCCCGCGACATACGGGATCCACGTTCTGTGTCGCCCGGTCGCCCAGCAGAGGGCGAGTAGTCCGGCAAGGCCGACGTTGACGTTGGAGGCGAGGACGCCATTGATCAGCGGCCGCAGGAGACCGCCAGGTATCGGCACGGGCAGACAGAGACCGAGCACGGCCAGGGACAGTCCGATGGGTCCCACCGCTCCCAGCTCTCGTCGCAAGACGGCCGCCAGACCGATCAGGAGCAGCCCCAGGTTGCCGACGATCCAGGCCGTGAGCCCGATGTCTGCGCCTATAGAGAAGGGCAGGAAGAGGAGCGCCGAAGGCGGCGGGTAGATGTATCCCTGCGGGGTCACCGCGGGCAGGCCGTAGGGTCCGCTGAGCTGCTCGGCTATGTACAGGGAGTGCCCGGCCAGCATCCGCTGCGTGCCGTACGCGTAGGCGTACCAGTCGATCCACAGGATGTTCTCCGGGCGCAGCTCGCCGATGGCGACGGCCAGCGTCCCGACGACCACGAGGGCGGAGAGGAGTGGCAGGGACCAAGGCAGAAGGCGCTTCAGCGTCGGCACGCGGCAACGGTAGCGCGGGTGTCAGAGACGGACGTGCTCGTTGCGAGGAGCGGCGCTCGTCCCTAGGCTGACGGCGATGGATCATGCGGATCACATCGCTCTCTTGCGAGACGGCATCGCCGGCCTGTCCCATGGTGCGTGGGCCGATCTCGGCTCGGGGGCGGGCGCCTTCACTCTGGCGCTGGCTGACCTGCTCGGGTCCGGTGGATCCATCGTCTCGGTCGACCGCGACGGCGAGGCGCTGGCGACCCAGGCCCGTTTGATGGCCGCCCGGTTCCCAGACACGTCCGTCCGATATCTACGCGCGGATCTGCTAAGTCAACTGGTCGTCGAGCCCCTGGACGGGGTCGTCATGGCGAACGCGTTGCACTTCATGCCTGACCGCGACGGCTTCCTGTGTCGCCTGGCGGCATGGATACGGCCAGGCGGCAGGTTCATCCTCGTCGAGTACGACTCCGATCGCGGGAACCGGTGGGTCCCCCACCCGCTGTCATGGGACACCTGGCGCGCCATATCGGTACGGGCAGGATTCCGCGACACGCGCCTGATAGGCCGGGTCCCCAGCCGCTTCCTGGGATCGATCTATTCCGCCGTCAGCGTGGTCGGCGACCACGCCGTCCAGTCGACTCGGGATCAGGACGACCGCTGATACCATCGTCGGTGGAGGGTTGGCAGAATTGGTGAATGCGCCTGACTTGAAATCAGGTGACCGCAAGGTCTGGGGGTTCGAGTCCCTCACCCTCCGCCAGAGCGATCCTCCGCCGTAGCGTCCGGCGTTTGCGTGGGTAGCTCGGCGGCGGCCAGATCCCGCGCGACCTCTTCCGCCTCCAGCGGACTGAGGCCTTCTCCCGACACGGCGCTGTGACCGCCGAAGGCGTCGATCTGACCGTCCATCCGATCCTTCGACTCCCAGGTGTCGGTGTCTCGCTCCATGACGCCGATGCGGTGCCGATAGGAAAGCTCGCCGCCCAGCCAGCCGGTCACGGCCAGCAGGCCGGCCCCCATCGCGCTCAGGCCCAGCCCGACCCGACTCACGCGACGATCGTCTCCGCGACGTAGCGCCAGGTTGGCCACCGTCAGCCCGAGCACGGCCAGGTTCCCGCCCGCATGCAGCCAGGCCGAGGGCAGCTCCCGCGCGCGCCGGATGGTCAGGAGGTCGATGGCCCCGAAGGGAGCCGCGGCCACCGCACCTGCTGCCCCTGCCGTGAGCAGCCACTGCGACGCTTTCGGCCAGAAGCGATCCGAGCTCCCCTGCGCGATGAGGTCCGTGGCGAAGGCGAGGGTCAGCGCTCCGATGGGGATGGGCACGAGCATGGGGTGGATGGGGTGGCCCAGGATCGCTGCCGTGCTGGGATGTGAGTCATCGTTGTGCATCGCGCCGTCTCCTCTGTCACTGCCGAGTGTGGCGAACGTATCGCGCTTCACGCGACGGCGGCCACGGCCGGCCACCCGCCGCCCTTGCCGCGGCGTTGCAGTCAGTCGATAGGCCACCGATACGCCGCGGACGGGGAGACCGGCGTCGATGGTCGGCACCGCCAGTCAGGCTGGTGATCCGCACGGAGGAAACCACCATGGACGACCCGACCATCCGCCCGACCGACGACCCGACCACCCCGCTCGACCCCACGGCACCACCGCTGGACGCGCCGGGCAGCGACGAAGGCACCATGGCGATGCCTTCGGCCGGTGAGCAGGACGGCACGGACGAGGATCCGGGCCAGAGTCCCGCCTTCGATCCTGAGCCGGTAGGCGATGAGAACATCGCCGAAGGTCGCGTGGGGGGCCTCATGGGCGGGCCCAACCAGCAGCAGGGCCAGGGCCAGGGCGGCTAGGTGCCCTCCGGCAGGAGATCAGGGCCGGCGGATCAGCACTTCGTCGAACTCGAAGGTGGCGCTGGACCGCCCGCTGACCACCAGGGCCACGAAACCGAGCGCGAAGCCGTTTACGTCCGTCGCCTCGACCAGCGTCTCTCCGTCCATTGACAGACTGAGTCCGATGTCGCGGACGCCCTCGCACGTGGCGGCCAGGCGCACCGTGTCACCCTCCATCAGCGGGGCCGCGGCGACCACAGCCAGATCCTCGATGCCATCCAGCCGTACGTGACTGATGAATGCCACGCCGGTCGAGGTGATCCCGAGCTCGTACCAGACGAAATCGTCCACGCCCCGGCAGGCGACCGCCGCGGTGGCCTCGTCGGCCGCGTCGTCGGCCCCCTCGACGAGCGTGACTGAGACCTCCACGGTGGCGTCATCGAAGATCGCCACGTTGGTCGGCGACCCATACAGGTAACCGCCTTCCCGTCCTACACGCATCCGGTACGAGCCATCGATCACGCGGGCCTCTCCGAACCTCCCCTCGATGGGTGGCCACAGCGAGTCGGTCGAGAAATCCTCTTGGAACATGGCTTGGATGGTGGGCGATGGACCGGGCGAGCGCACGGGCATCGGCGTGGAGCTGGCCGGTGCTGGGCTGGCCGGTGCCGGGCTGGCCGGTGCTGGGGTGGCCGGTGCTGGGCTGGCCGTCGCCTCGCTCGTCAGTGCAGGGGAGGCGTCATCCGGCAGAGGGGAGACGGAAATGCAACCCGCGAGCAGGACTGCCTGGCCCGCCAGCATCAAGGTAAGCGCCGTGCCCAGACATCGTCGGTTCATGCCCGGTTGGAGATGTGCGCCCCCAGGCGTGGTCGCAGCACGGCTGGGACCGCGATCGTTCCATCGGGCTCTTGATACACCTCTAGGATGGCCGCGACGGTGCGCGCCAGCGCGAGTCCCGAGCCATTGAGCGTGTGCAGGATCTCTGCCTTGGCCGCTGCCGCCGGCCGCCAGCGGATGTTCATGCGCCGGGCCTGGTAGTCACGGAAGTTGGAGACGGAGCTCACCTCCAGCCAGTCCTCCACGCCGGGCGCCCACACCTCAAGGTCGTACTTCTTGGCCTGCACGAAGCCCATGTCACCGGTGGCCATGAGCTTCACCCGATACGGCAGCTCAAGCTGCTGAAGCACCGTCTCGGCGCGCGCGGTCAGCCACTCCAGCGTGTCGTTCGACTCCTCGGGCCGCTCGAAGCAAACCATCTCGACCTTGTCGAATTGGTGCACGCGCAGGATGCCGCGCGTCTTGGCCCCTGCCGCCCCAGCCTCGCGACGGAAGCAGGGCGAGTAGGCCACGTAGCGGATGGGCAGCCGGTCGGCCTCGATGATCTCGTCGCGGTGGATGTTGGTGACGGGCACTTCAGCGGTGGGCACCAGGTACAGGTCATCGCGCGTGACCACGTACATCTGGTCTTCCTTGTCTGGGATCTGGCCGGTGCCGCGGGCGGACTCGGCGTTGATCACGGCCGGCGGCCAGATCTCCGTGAAGCCGTGCTGCCTGGTGTGCAGCTCCAACATGAAGTCGATCAGGGCGCGCTGGAGCGCAGCGCCGGCCCCACGGTAGATCGGGAAACCGGAACCGGCCACCTTGGCGCCGGCTGCCAGATCGAAGAGGCCGAGCCTCTCCGCCACCTCCCAGTGTGGCTGGCGGCCGTTGCGGGCCGCAGGTTCGCCCCAACTGCGGACGATGACGCTGGCCTCCTCTCCGCCGACCGGCACGTCCGGATCAGCCGGGTTGGGGATGCGCAGAAGCAGGTCGTCGAGGCGCGCCTGCGTGGCGCCCGATTCCGCTTCGATCGACTCTATCCGGGCACCCAGCTCCGTCGACCGGGCGCGCAGTCCCGCCACCTCGGGACCCGTCGGGTCGGCCCCTCCCTTGATCGATGCCCCGATCTGCTCGCTGAGCTGCTTTCTCTCGGCGCGCAGCGCATCGCCCTCGCCCAGCAGGCGCCGGCGCGCCTCGTCCGTGCCGATGGCCTCATCGACCAGTGCCGGATCCTCGCCCTTGTCCCGGGCTCCTCGCCGGATCCGGTCTGTGTCCTCGCGGAGTCGCTGGAGTCCGACGCTCATGCGTCGTCCTCCTGGACGTCAGTCGCCGTCCCCTCAGTCGCGGTGTCCGCGACCCCGGCGGTCGATGCTTCGCGCATGCGCCGCAGCCCGAACTCATCCTCCATGCTGGCCAGCAGCCAGCCTGCGCGGGGCCCGTTCGACCGGCCCAGGAAAGCGAGATAGAGCGCGGAAAAGGCGTGCCCGGAGGGCATGCCAAGCTCCTTGGCCGTGCGGAAGATGAGGTCCTGCCAGGCGTCTCCAGACGACGGTCGCTCCAGTTCGGCCGATCCGGCCAGCGCGTCGAGATATTGCCGCTGGAGATGGTCGAGTGAGGCCGCTTCGGCGGGCAGCGCGTCACGCACCTCGACCCGATAGCGGTCGGGCGCGAACCCTTCGAGCCAGGTGCGGGCCACAGCCACGCGCCGCTCCAGGATGGCTCGCTCCACCTCGTCGAGCGGCGCGCCCTTTTCCGCCGCCATCCGGGCGGGCAGATCCACGCCCGGCACCTGGATGAGCAGCGCGAGGTGGCGGAAGGCGGGTCGGAAACGGGCTCCCTCGACGAGAGGGTCGGCCTCGGGATCGACCAGGCTCGCTCGGAAGATCCGCTCGGGGTCCGGCGGCAGCTCGCCGCGCACCGGCAGGCCGGCCGTGGCCGCGGCGATGCGATCGAACTCGTCGAAGAGGCCCGGCACGGTATCGCCGCCCGGATCGAACTCCAGCGC
>JACCQX010000003.1 GCA_013813905.1 Chloroflexota bacterium | reverse complement strand
AGTCCTCCGACCATCGTTCCAGGAGCATGCTCACGCGCGGGTCGGCCGCGATGTCGCGCACCCGGGCCAGCGATGTCGGGTCCGAGACGCGCTTGGGCTTCTCATCCAGCGGGCTGTAGACGCGGATCCCCTGCTCGGCGTCTGGATCGGCGACGGCCGCGAAACAGACCGGTACCAGCCGTGGCACGCCGCTCGTCGAGATGGTAGCGAGGGTGGCCGTGCGGGCGGTGGTCAGGAGTTCCAGGGGCGGCCCGTCAGGCGCCACGACCATCACTGGCCTCGATTCCGTCCGGCCGCCGGGTGCCTTCCGGGACGAGTGATGGGTCCTTCTGACGCGGAGGAGACCAGCGCCCCGTACTTCGCGAAGACGCCGGTCGTGTAGCGCGAGCGAGGCGGCACCCAGCCAGCCCGCCGGCGGTCCCGCTCGTCCGCGTCGGCCTCGATGTCCAGGCTCCAGCGGGCGTCCACGTCGACGATGATGGGGTCCCCGTCGCGGACGAAGGCGATGGGTCCACCGAGGGCAGCCTCGGGTCGGCATACAGCACGGCGGGTGCACCCGGCTCCGTGGAGCACCACGTGCACGTCCCAGATGTGGTCGACGATGGTGCGCGGCTGTGACGTCACGGCGACCCTGTGCAGTTCCCCGTGTTGACCGGCTCGGGGTGGGATCGTAGCAGACGGTTCCCGTAGAAGGCGTCGGGGTGGTCCGGAAAGGTGTCCTGCTACGATCGGTCCCCATGTCCCCCCGTCTGGGCTCCGAAGGCACCGAAGCTCCGCTTCGGGTCGGGCTCCTCGGCCTGGGCACGGTCGGACGAGCGGTGGCCGAAGCGCTGCTGGACGCGGGCTGGTGTGACGGCGTGCGTCGCCGGGGCGGTCGAGCGCTGCAGCTGGTGGCCGTCGGCGCGCGCGATCCGGGCCGCTCCCGCGGACTGGGAATGCCGGCTTCCGTCGAGGCCTCGAGCGACCTGGATGCAGTCGTGGCTCGACCCGACCTCGACGTCGTGGTGGAGCTGCTGGGTGGCCTGGACCCCGCCGAGCGGCTGCTGCGATCGGCGCTCGAGCGTGGCCGCGGAGTGGTCACCGCCAACAAGGCGCTCCTCGCGGCGCGCGGCGCTTCGCTGGAGCGGCTGGCGCGGTGGACCGGTGCACCGCTGCGCTTCGAGGCCGCGGTCGGCGGCGGCATCCCCATCCTGACGCCGCTCGTGCGGGACCTGGCGGCAACGCAGATCCGGTCGGTCTCGGGCATCGTCAACGGCACGACCAACCACATCCTCACGGCCATGACGCGCGACGGCGTGGCCTACCCGGACGCGGTGGTGGACGCCCAGCGGCTGGGCTTCGCGGAAGCCGATCCCAGCGCCGACGTGGAGGGCCTGGACGCCGCTGCCAAGTCGGCCATCCTGGCCCGCCTCGCCTTCGGTGTCTGGCTCGATCCGGAGGCCATCCCACGGGGGTCGTCGGCGGGAGAGGACGCCGCTCCCGGCATCACCGGGGTCACGCCGCAGGCCATCCTGGCGGCGGGCGACCGAGGGTTCGTCATCAAGCTCGTGGGGCGTGCCGAGCAGAGCGCCGATGGCACCGTGAGCGCGTGGGTGGCACCGGTGGCCGTGGCGCGTTCGTCGCCCATGGGGTCCACCGACGGGGTCACCAACATCATCGAGATCGAGGCCGACCGCGTCGGGCGGCTGTGGTTCCGGGGTCCGGGCGCCGGTGGTCCCGCGACCTCCAGCGCAGTGCTGGCCGACCTGCTCGCGCTGGCTCGCGGCGAAGGTGCCACTTGGGGCGCGCTGCCGGAAGCGCCACCGGCGGCCGTTTCGGCCAAGGGCTGGTCCGGTCCGTGGCTGGACCTGAAGGTGGACCCCGGGCGGTCGCGCTTCCCGCTTCTCGCAGGCCCGCCTGCCTGACGAGAAGGGCCCCGCCCCAGGACTTGCGCGACCCGGCCCGTCTCGGCTAGGCTGCGCGGCACGATCGGATCGCTGGCAGCAGATGATCGGATCTCTTATCAAGAGTGGCGGAGGGACCGGCCCGAAGAAGCCACGACAACCTACCGGCCTCGAGCCGGCAAGGTGCCAAACCCGGGCAGGTCCACCTGCGCGATAAGGGAGTCACTTCGAGACCCTTCCGCGCGGAAGGGTCTTCCCATGTCGGTCCCCCGTCACCCAGCCCATTGCCGCGTCCCGCGAGGCCCGGCAGGGAGGAGACCACATGACCACCACTCTGGTCCAGACCGCCGGGACACTCGTGGACCACTCCGCGGAGCCACCGACGGAGCCACCGGCACACTCATCCGCCGTGAGCTCGCCCGCGACATCGTCGCGCGTGCTCGGCCTGATCTGCCGGTCGTGCAGACTGGAGCAGCCGCTCGGTCTTCGCTACGTCTGTCCCCATTGTTTCGGCCCGCTCCAAGTGCGCTATGACCTGAAGCTCATCGCCGGGCTCGTGGACCGCAGCGTCATCGAGTCAAGGCCGCCCGGCATCTGGCGCTACCTGGAGCTGCTGCCGGTGGAGCGTGTCCCGCGGCGTTCCCTGGCTGTCGGCTCCACGCCGCTGATCGCCGCCGAGCGCCTGGGGGCCTCCCTGGGCATCGACCGGTTGTGGCTCAAGGACGACACGCGCAATCCCAGCTTGAGCTTCAAGGATCGGGCTGTGGCCATCGCAGCCGCTTTGGCGATGGACTGGGAGCTGCCCGCCCTGGCGTGCGCGTCGACCGGGAACCTGGCGGCAGCGACGGCCGCCGCGGCGGCCGCGGTCGGGCTGCCGGCCTACGTGTTCATCCCTGCCGATCTGGAGCGCGCCAAGATCGAGCACGCCCTGGCCTACGGCGCCACCGTGGTTCCCTTGGACGGCACCTACGACGACGTGAACCGCGTCTGCATCGAGCTCGCTGACGAGACCGGCTGGGGCTTCGTGAACATCAATCTTCGGCCCCTCTACACGGAAGGCAGCCGCACCGTCGCCTTCGAGATCGCGGAGGGCCTGGGTTGGCGCTCGCCGGACGTGGTGGTCGTGCCCATCGGCTCCGGGGCGCTTCTGGGCAAGCTGGTGCAGGGCTTTGATGAGCTGGCCACCGTCGGCCTGATCGCGCGGCGTCCCATCCGTTTCGTCGGGGCGCAGGCGGCTGGTTGCGCCCCCGTCGCGGATGCTTGGTCGACCGGCGCCGCCGAGATGGTTCCCGTGCGCCGCCCGAACACCATCGTGCGTTCGCTGGCCATCGGCAGTCCGGCCGACGGGTCGCACGTCCTGCGGCTGGTGCGCGAGTGCGGCGGGTCCGTGGAAGCGATAGCCGACGCGAACACGGCAGCCGCCATCCGGGATGTCGCGGCGCTGGAGGGCATCTATCCCGAGACGGCCGGCGGGGTAACGCTGGCGGCCGCCCGCGCTGCCCGGGAGCGCGGCATCATCCGCGACGGCGACGAGGTGGTGGCACTGCTGACGGGCAACGGCCTCAAGACCCCCGACGCGCGCCACGTCGGCCTCCGCGCCGGTCCAGGTGAGCCCGGCGAGGGCGGGCTCGCGCCGGTCCTTCCCGCCACCTTCGACGCGGTCGAGTCGTGGCTGGAGGGTCGGTCATGACCACGGTGCGGATCCCGCCGGTGCTGCGCCAGGCGACCGAAGGCGCCAAGCGCATCGAGCTGCCGGGTGCCACGGTGGGAGAGGTCCTTGCCTCGTTGGTGGCCTCGCACCCGGCGATCGCGCCGCAGTTGCTGGACGGTGCCGGTGAGCTCAACCGCTTCGTGAACGTCTTCCTCAACGAGACCGACATCCGGCATCTGAAGGCCCTGGAGACCCCCACCGGTGAGCAGGACACGTTGATCCTGTTGCCGGCCATGGCGGGCGGGGCGGGCGACTACCGGCGCCGACGGCGTCGACGAGCCGCTGACGCCGACCAGATGCCGCGGAGCGACGCCTCTATGGCCCCTGCTGACCGTCCGACAGCCGGCTCGCCACCAGCTCGGCGATCTGGATCGTGTTGAGCGCCGCTCCTTTGCGCAGGTTGTCGGTCACTGCGAACCAGGCCAGGGCGCGGGGGTCGTGCGGATCCTGTCGGATGCGGCCCACGAACACGGCGTCGCGGCCCGCCGCCTCAAGCGGTGTGGGATAGACATGCGCGGCCGTGTCATCGCGCAGCTCCACGCCCTGCGCTGCCGTCAGGACGGCACGCGCCTCCT
Source organism: Chloroflexota bacterium (assembly GCA_013813905.1). Taxonomy (GTDB): domain Bacteria; phylum Chloroflexota; class Limnocylindria; order Limnocylindrales; family CSP1-4; genus Palsa-1032. The sequence goes on along the minus strand of JACCQX010000003.1, from coordinate 4,292 downwards.
CGACCCCGATGGGTCGCTCGAATTCGGCATGGACCGAGACGCCGTGTCCCACCATGGTGGGCACTCGTACACAGGTGGCGGACATCTGCAGGTCCGCCAGACCCAGCACCTTGAACGTCTCTTCGGCCAGCTTCACCTCCTCGCTGGTGTAGCCGCCCACCTGGGCTGAGCCGATGCGCGGGATGACGTTGAGCGCCAGGGGATGTGCGAAGGCGGTGCCCGTCCCCAGGACCTCCCGCGCTCGCCCTGCCGTGACCGTGCCCTCCGGCGAGCCGGCGGCCTGCCGCACTTGCGCCCACAGCTCATCGACGCCCGGCTTGCCGGCGCCGGAGGCGGATTGATAGGAGGAGACGATCACCCGCCGCACGCCCGCCGCGCGGTGCAGTGGCGCGAGCGGCACGACGAGGGTCAGCATCGTGCAGTTGGGACTGGCGATGATGCCGCGGGCCGGCGCCAAGGCGGTTTCCGGGTTGACCTCGGGCACGACCAGCGGCACGTCAGGCGCCATGCGCCAGGCGGCCGAGTTGTCGACCACGGTCGCGCCTCGACCGGCTGCGACGGGTGCCCACTCGTGGGAGACCTCGTCGGGCACGTCGAAGATCGCCACGTCGGCTCCGTCGAAGACGGCCGGCTCCAGGAGCCGCACGGTCACGGTCGTGCCTCGATGGGCCAGCGTCGAGCCAGCCGAGCGCGCCGTGGCCACGGGCACGAGCTCGCTGATCGCCAGGTCGCGCTCGTCGAGGATGGCCATGATCACCGAGCCGACGGCCCCCGTCGCACCCACCACCACGAGCTTCATGACGCGAGCCTCACGAGGCGAGGCTCACGGTGCGAGCCTCACGACGCGAACCGTGCCGAAGGCGGGATCATCTCTTCCCGGATGCTCTCCTCGCCCAACGCGAACCTGTCGTGGATCTGCCGAACCGCGCGGTCCACCTCAGCGCGCCGCACGACGCAGGAGATGCGGATGGGTGACGTGGAGATGATCTCGATGTTGATGCCGGCGTCGGCCAGCGCGGCGAACAGCTCCGCGTTGACCTCCGGGTGGGTGCGCAGGCCGGCACCCACCAGCGAGACCGTGCCGATGTCGTCGTCGGTCACGGCGCCCTCCGCCCCTACGGCCTCGCGGATCCCCGCCACGATGGGATCGGCCCTGGCCAGGTCAGCGGAGGGAACGGTGAAGGAGATGTCCGTACGACCCTCAGCCGAGACGTTCTGGACGATCATGTCGATGTTGAGGCCGGCCTCGGCCAGGGGGCGGAACACCCGCGCCGCGATACCGGGCCGGTCGGGCACGCCCCAGATGACCACTTTGGCCACCGATCGGTCATGTGCGATGCCCGAGATGATCGGTCGCTCCATTCCCTTCTCCTCTCGGACCCAGGTCCCCTCGCCTTCGCTCCACGAGGGCCGTACGTGGAGTGGCACGCCGTGGGCGCGCGCCACCTCCACGGAGCGGGTCATCAGCACCTGCGCACCGCTCGCCGCGAGCTCGAGCATCTCGTCGTAGGCGATGCTCCGCAGGCGGCGTGCGTCGGGCACGATGCGCGGATCGGCCGTGAAGACGCCCTCCACGTCCGTATGGATCTCGCACGCCGCGGCTCCCAGCGCGGCCGCCAGGGCGACCGCGGTCATGTCTGAGCCGCCGCGTCCCAGCGTGGTCTCGTCCTCCTCCGATGAGACGCCCTGGAAACCGGCCACGATGGCGATGACCCCCCGTCCCAATGTGTCGCGCAGGCGCTGTGCCCGGATGTCGACGATGCGGGCGCTGCCGTGGCGGGTGTCAGTGACCACGCCGGCCTGCGCGCCGGTGAGGGACACGGCCTCGCGTCCCAGCTCGTTCACGGCCATCGCCAGCAGCGCCATGGAGATGCGCTCGCCAGCCGACAGCAGCATGTCCAACTCGCGTGGATGTGGCAGCCTCGCCACGCTGGCAGCCAGGCCCAGCAGCTCATCGGTGGTATGGCCCATGGCCGAGACGACGACGCAGACCTGGTTGCCGCGTTCGGCCGTGTCCACGACCCGCCGGGCGACGGCACGGATACGCCCAGCGTCGCCGACCGAGGTACCGCCGTACTTCTGGACGATGAGCGCCACGCCGCAACGATAGAGCTTCGTCCGCGCGTTGCAAAGGATGGCAGGCGTCGGTCGATCACAGCCCGTCGAAGCAGTCCGGATACTCGATGCGGCCGCGCAGCGCGGGTGACCAGCGCGCCAGGCGCCGGACCATGAAGAAGTGGTCAGGCACGGGTCGCGGGGCCTCGATGCCGGAGCGGATGGCCGGTTCGAACCCGAAGCGCGGGTAGTACCAGGGATGACCCAGCACCACCACGAGCGGCTCTTCCCGCGCTTCGGCGGCGTCTATGCCCGCGCGGATCAGCGCGCTGCCGACGCCCTTGCGCTGATGTGCCGGGTCGACCGCCAGGGGCGCCAGCGAGAGGACCTTCTGGAGTCCCTCCACCGTGGCCAGCGTCGCGTAGGACAGCAGCAGATGCCCGATGATGCGGCCGTCTTCCCCCTCCGCGACCAGGGAGAGCTGGGGCACCCAGGCCGCGCTCGTGCGCAGGCAGTCGACCAGGTCGGCTTCTTCCGCTCGTCCGAAGGCTCCCACGGTGATCTCATGGATGGCCCACCGATCGTCGGCAGTCTCCGGACGGATGCTGATGGCGGCTGGTCGGGCGGGACCGGTCGGTCGCGAAGGGCTCACCCCGATTTCACCGGGCGCGGGATGCCCTGGTGGACAGTCCGCCGCGAGCGGGTGTACGGTTCGCCTCCGCACTCGGTCGAGAGGAGCCACCTATCGTGGACAACAGGAGCCGGTCCCGCCGCTACGCTGCCCTCGCCGTGCGTGCCGACGGCCGTCGCGTGCCGATGCCGCTGCCCGAGCGAGCCACGCTGCTGGAGCGCCTCGCGCAGTTGGCGCAGCGCATCCGGGAGCGCCTGGACCCCTCCATTCGCTGAGAGCGTCGCATCCACTGACCTCAGGCCGCTCAGCCCAGCGCGTCGCGCAGCGGCAGGGCCACCTCTGAGGCCAGCCGGCGCACGCCGTCCGCCCCGCTCCGAGCAGGGATGGTCAGCATGATCTCCTGCGCGCCCGCCCGGGCGTAGCCCTCGGCCGCTTCCCGCGCCCGGCGCCGCTCCCCCGCATCGTCCGGCACGATGAGCTGCACGGACACCGTGATATGCCCTATGTCGCGTCCCACGTCAGCGCAGATGCGGCGCAGTGCCTCGTGGCGCTCTCGGAAGCCGTCCACGCTGCCGCTCAGGTTGGCGGCATAGTTCCAGCCGTCGGCCAGACGAGCGGTGAGACGCATGCCGCGCGGCTTCTGGGCTCCCAACCAGAGTGGCGGCCCGCCGGGCTGGAGGGGTCCCGGCTCCATGACGGCGCCCTCGAGTCGATAAGGCGGCGCCTCAAGGGTCACGCCCGGTTGCTCGCGTGCCGCATCACCGAAGAGCGCCTTGAGCACCCGCACCTGCGCCTCGAAGCGGCCCATCCGCTCACCGATGGCCGGCAGCTCGATGCCGAAGGACTCGTGCTCACCGACGTGCCAGCCGGCTCCCAGCCCGAGGGTGAATCGACCGCCGGTGAGATGGTCCAGGGTCACCGCCTGCTTGGCCAGGACCGAGGGGTGGCGGAAGGTGGCCGCGAGAACGGTGTGCCCGACGCGCTTGCCCGGCACCAGATGAGCCAGCGCCGCCAACGTGGTGAGCGCCTCGAAGCTCCGTCCGCCACGCTCCTGCCCCGGATCGCTGAAGTGGTCGTTGAGCCAGCCCGAGTCGAAGACATCATGCCGGCCCGCCTCCGCCCAGGCGCTCTCCAGCGTCCGCCAGTCGACGTTCTGGGGCGAGGTACGGAAGCCGATGCGCAGCGCCATGCGGGTCGGGCGGCCGCGCTACTCGACCACGATCGAGGCGATGTCGTCGTCGGCCGGCGGGTAGGTCAGGTCCATCTTCTCCATCGTATCGACCAGGATCTCGGCCACGGCCAGGTTGCGGAACCACTTGCGGTCGCTGGGGATCACGTACCAGGACGCCGGATCCGTGGAGCAGCGCGAGAGGGCCGCTTCGTATGCCCTCCGGTAGTCATCCCAGTGCTTGCGCTCGTCGATATCGCCGCGCTCGAACTTCCAGCGCTTGTCAGGTGCATCGATGCGGGCCTGGAGACGTTCGCGCTGTTCGTCCGGGGAGATCCAGAGGAAGAACTTCAGGATGGTGGTGCCGCTTGCGATCAGCTGCGCCTCGAAGGCGTTGATCTGGTCATAGCGCCGGCGCCATACCTCCGCCGGCACCAG
>JACCQX010000001.1 GCA_013813905.1 Chloroflexota bacterium | reverse complement strand
CCACCGAGCAGGGACCGGCCATCACGCGCAGCGGGCTGCCGGCACCGATCTCGACCGACCCCACCCGCACCCGCGTCCGGTCGGGATGGTGCTCGCGGGAGGCGAGCTTGTAGGGCTTGGAGACGCGGATCACCTGCTCCACGCCCGGCAGCGAGTGGATGTGCTCCACGCGCTCCACGTCGGGTCCCACCACACCGATCACGGTCCGCTCCTCCCCGACGCTCAGGAACGCCTCCAGGGAGTGCTCCTCGATGGTCCGCTTGACCTCGTCGATCTCTTCGCCGGTCGCGCCGGTCCGCATCACCACGATCATCGGTCGCCTCGTTCGTTGGATAGGTCGGATCGCTTCGGGTAAACAAAAACGCAGGGGTCCTGCGACCTCCTGCGTTCGGGCATGAGTGCCTTTGCTACCGAGCCTTGCTCGGCGGCCTCTTGCCCGCTAGGTGGGATACCAGAAGAACGATGTCATCAGGCGCGGACGATAGGGGCTCTGGCCTGGGCTGTCAACGCGAGGGTCCGGGCGCGCGATTCGGGCCAGGTTGCGCTGGTGCGCCGGGCGTGCCAAGGCGAGAAGGAAGTGGGGACTCGGTCCGCATGGCGCCTCGTCCTGAGCGTACCAGGGCCTTTCCTCCTCGAATCGGCACCGCTCGCGTGCCATTCGACGTCAGAAGCGGCATCACCAGTCGAGCGCCGGGAGCTCCTTCGTCGCTTGGCATGCCCGGCATGCCATGGACGCCCAGCCCATGCTGATCACCATGAAGATGAAGCGGACCGACCATCACCAGCGATCAACGGTCGTATATGGAAGTCACTGGCGATGAAGCCGTAGCCATTGACGATCGACCACGCGACCAGAAGAAGGAGACCCGTCGGCAGGAGTGCTCGGAGGAGCCGAGATGAGAGGTTCGTATCCCGATCCGCCATGGGCCCGTCCTCGCTCGGCGCCTTGCTTGCCTCCGGGACCGCGGACAGGCAGGACGATCTTCAGGGCCACGACGAGCCCCACCATGATCGACACGATCGCCCGGAGGGCGTCGACGACGATGTCCATCGACCCCATCCTAACGGCGCTCATCGGCTGGCTCCCAGACGCGATCCGATAGTTCCTGCCGTATGAGAGCCGCAGCCTTCTCGGCTTCGGCCGGTGTGCATGCCCACCGTTGTCCGGCGAACAGCTCCGGAAGGAGGTTCGGACCGAGCCCGGGCATGTCCGAGTACCTAGGGAGCAGGTGGAGATGCAGGTGGTGGACCGTTTCAGCGAAGGAGCAGGCGTAGATGCGTTCGGTCTCCAGCGCGCGACGCATCCCAGCCAGGATCATCTGCAACACCGGCCCGAACGTCACTGCCTCTTCAGGCACCAGGTCAGCGAACTCGTGAACATGCCGCTTGGGCTTGAGCACTACATATCCTCGCACCAGGAGATCGACGCCGTGGTCCGCGATCCAGTGGTCATCCTGGTAGATCGTCCCGCCGGGCGCGGCGCGCCGGCCCGCGTTCACGTCGCAGGTGAAGCAGCCGTCTGGTGAGACGGTCACCGCCGGCGTGTTCAGGCGCCCTCGATCGCGCGGCGCGCCGCCTGGGCGGGCGAGAGGACCGTCCTGCCGCCGTCGACGCGCCACACGGCGCCGGTGACGTAGGCGGCCTCTGGAGACAGGAGGAAGCGCACGACCGATGCGACCTCTTCCGCACTGCCCATCCTGCCCAGTGGTACATCCGGCCGGTTGGCTGGCGGGAAGGCCGCGACGTCGAAGTCCGTGTCGATGGGCCCAGGAGCCACGACGTTGACGCGAACGCCGTCCGGTGCACCGATGACGGCCAGCGAGCGTGCCAGTCCCTCAAGGCCAGCCTTGGCCGCCGCGTACGCGGGCGAGCGGGCGGAGCCCTCGGCCGAGCCGACGATGCTGCCGATGAACACGACCGAGCCGCCCGCGGCCCTCAGCGATGGCATCGCCACTCGGGCCGCCTCGTACGGTGCCGTCAAGTCAAGTCGAAGTGCGTCGGCCCAGTGCTGAGTGTCGTCCCATGGTCCGGTGGGCGGTAGCCCGGCTGCGCAGACCAAAGCGTCGAGTCGACCGCCACCAACGACCGCCCGATCGATCGCCCGCACCAGCACAGCGGCGTCCGCCGCATCACCGACCTCGAGCTCGACCCCCTCGGGCGCGTCCTCGCGGACATCCAGGCCCACCAGGCGCCAGCCATCGGCAAGCAGCGCGTCCGCCACCGCCCGTCCGATGCCGGAGGCGACCCCGGTCACGATCGCCACGCGGCGCGATCCGACGTCTTCCATGGCGCCATCGTAGCCAGGCGGCGGCGGGCTGGCCGCGGCGTGCGGTGTAGATTCCCTTGGATGGAACAGCCCACGGGCCGGAATGGCGGCGTCTACCTTGTCTCGGCGGCGCGGACGCCCATCGGCAAGTTCGGCGGCAGCCTCGCCGATACGCCCGCCACGACACTGGGCGGTATCGCCATCAGGGCGGCCGTGGAGCGCGCCGGCATCCCCGCCGATGCCGTCGAGGAAGTGATCATGGGCCAGGTCATCCAAGCTGGCGCCGGTCAGGCTCCCGCCCGGATCGCGGCGCTCAACGCCGGTTTGGCCGACTCCACCAGTGCCACGACGATCAACAAGGTCTGCGGTTCTGGGCTGAAGGCCATCATGTTCGCCGCCGCGCAGATCCGCGCCGGGGACCTAGACATCGGCGTGGCCGGCGGCATGGAGAACATGGACCTGGGGCCCTATCTGCTGCCCAAGGCACGCTTCGGCTACAGGCTGGGGAACGGCGAGATCGTCGATGCGACCGTCGTCGACGGCCTGTGGTGCGCCACGGAAGCCGTCCATATGGGCACACACGCCGAGCGAGTCGCCGGTAAGAGCCGGGTAAGCCGCGAGGATCAGGATACGTTCGCCTTCGAGAGCCATCAGAAGGCCGTCGCTGCCATCGATGCCGGCCGTTTCACGGAGGAGATCGTCCCCGTGCCGGTCCGCCGCGGAAAGGAGGAGTCGCTTTTCGATACGGACGAGGGACCCCGGCGCGACTCGACCACGGACGCTCTCGGGCGCCTCAAGCCGGCTTTTGCGCTGCCCGAGCCGGACGACGAGGAAGGGCCGCTAACCGCGTCGGTCACGGCGGGCAACGCGCCGGGCATCACGGATGGTGCGGCCGCCACGGTCGTGGCCAGCGAGCGTGCCGTGGAACGGTTCGGCCTGACGCCGCTCGCGCGGGTCATCGGCTACAGCCAGGCTGACCTGGCGCCGCGCTGTCTCTTCCTGGCGCCCATCTCCGGCGTGCAGAAGCTGCTGGCGCGGATCGAGCTGCCCATCGAAGCCTTCGACCTCATCGAGATCAACGAGGCCTTCGCGGCGCAGGTGCTGGCGGACGGGCGCGAGCTGGGCTTCGACTGGTCCAGGGTCAACGTGAATGGCGGCGCCATCGCTCTGGGCCACCCCATCGGGGCGAGTGGCGCGCGCATCGTGGCCACTCTGCTCCACGAGCTGCGGCGGCGGGAAGGTCGTTACGGCCTCGCGACGCTGTGCCTGGGTGGCGGCGGCGCGGTGGCCATGGCCTTCGAGCGCATCTGAGACCGACCCCCATCGGGACAACACCCGCCAGGATGCCGCCCGGGACGCCGGACGGTTTCGAGTGGGCGGTGGGGATAGAGGACACGTTCATCCCGCAGCTCGGCCGCAGCACGGGGCGTGTGCTCGATGAATACGCGCTGACGCAGCACTACGAGCGCTGGCGTGAGGATCTCGATCTGGCCGCCTCCCTCGGCGTCAGGTCGATGCGCTACGGGATCCCCTGGTATCGAGTGAACCCCGCGCCGGGCCGGTTCGACTGGAGCTGGACGGATCCCGTCCTCGAGCACATGGTCGAGCGTCTGGGCATCGCGCCCATCATCGACCTGGTCCACTACGGCTGTCCGCTCTGGATGGAGCGCGAGTTCCTCCATCCCGACTACCCGCGGCGGGTCGCGGAGTACGCCGCGGCCTTCGCCGAGCGATACCGACACCTCGTCCGGTCCTACACGCCACTCAACGAACCGCTGGTCAACATCCGCTTCGGCGGTTACACCGGGTACTGGCCGCCTTACCGCCGTGGCTGGCGGGGCTGGGTGGCGCTGCTCCTGCCCATCGCGCAGGGGATGTCGCGGACGATCGCTGCGCTGCGCGAGCTTCAGCCGGACGCCCGCATCGTGCACGTCGAGGCGACCGCCTCCTACACCGCGGACGATCCGGCGCTCCAGGATGCCCTGCGCTTCACCCGGCGACGCCAGCTCTTGCCCACGGACCTGCTGCTGGGCCGAGTCCACGAAGCTCATCCCATGCGCTCCTGGCTTAAGGCGCACGGCGCCAGCGAGGGAACCCTCCGCTGGCTTTGCGACCATCCCCAGGAGTTCGACGTGATGGGCGTCAACTTCTATCCGGGCATGAGCGCTCACCGCCTGGTAGGCACTGACGGGACCGCCCGACGCGCGGCGTACCAAGGCGGCGGCAGCGAGCTGGAGCGGGTGATCCGGACCTTCGGCCAGCGGTACGGCCGCCCGGTGATGATCACCGAGACCAGCGCCATCGGCAGCGTCCTCCGGCGGGCGCGCTGGATGGATGAGTCGGTCGCTACCGTCCAGCGCTTGCGCGGCGAGGGAGTGCCCATCGTGGGCTACACTTGGTGGCCCATGTTCAGCCTGGTGACGTGGATGTGGCGGAGCGGACGCAAGGACGTCGGGTCGTACCTCGGCCATATGGGCCTGTGGGATCTGCGCGACGATGGCCACGGCGGACTGGATCGGGCGCCTACCATCCTGGTCGATCGATTCAGAGCCTACGCGGCCGATACCCTAGGCTCTGTCGGCCCCCTGGCGGGGGAGAGCAGCAGAGCGTGGGAGAGAACGCGATGACTGTAGCCATCGTGACCGACTCCGCCTCGGACCTCACCGCGGAGATGGCGGCCGAGCATGGCGTCACGGTCGTGCCTCTGGTCGTGACCTTCGGCTCGGAGAGCTTCCTGAGCGGCGTGGAGCTGTCCATGGGGGACTTCTACCGCCGCCTCACGGCACCCGATGCGCCCTTCCCCAAGACGGCGGCCTGCAGCCCGGGCGACTTCGCGGCGGCCTTCCGCGCGGCCCTGGACAGCGGCCACGAGGCGATCGTCTGCATCACCGTGGGCGCCAAGCTGTCGGGCACCATGAAGTCGGCGCAGATCGCGCGCGACGGCATGCCCGACGCGGCCATCCACCTGGTGGACAGTGGCACAGCCAGCATGCAGTTCGGCCTGCTGGTGCTCCGGGCAGCGGAGATGGCGCGCAGCGGCGCCACCGCGGAGGCCATCGTGGACGAGCTCCGGCGACGCCTGCCAGCCTCCAAGCTCTACGTCGCTCTTGACACGCTTGAGTATCTGAAGCGCGGCGGCCGGATCAGTGCCGCGCAGGCGGCCATCGGCTCGGTGCTTTCGGTCAAGCCCATCATCACCATCACGGACGGCGTCGTGGAGACCGCCGACAAGCCCCGGACGCGGGGCCGCGCACGGCAGCGGGTCATCGAGCTGCTGGCCGCCGAACCGGCCGAGCGGGCCTGGGTGATGCACGCGCAGGCACCAGGGATCCAGTCGTTCGCCGATGAGCTCGCACGGGCGCTCGCTCTCCCGCGTGCGGCCATCTCTACGGGGTTGATAGGACCCTCCGTGGCGCCGCACGTGGGTCCCGGCGCTTACGGCGCAGCGGTGCTTCGGCGCATCACTTGAAGGGCCCGCGGGCCAGCGGCGATGGGTCGAAGGCCAGCGGACCGGTGTACACTGCCGCGGGTTCGACGCTCTCAGCGAGCCAGCTCGCCCACTCTTGTTTCCGGGCCGGCGCTCGCGTACGGAGGATGGTCCGCCGATGACCACGGAGCAGGCCGCCCATGCCATCAACGCCTGGCAGGTGGCGCAGCAGCAGTTCGACCTGGCCGCCGAGAGGCTGAACCTGGACCCGGGACTGCGGCGCGTCCTGCGTGAGCCGCGGCGGGAGCTGACGGTCCACTTCCCGGTGAAGATGGACGACGGAAGCGTGCAGGTCTTCACCGGCTATCGGGTCCAGCACAACCTGGGCCGCGGACCGGCCAAGGGCGGCCTGCGCTATCACCAGGACGTGACGCTGGACGAGGTCAAAGCTCTGGCCATGTGGATGACCTGGAAGTGTGCCGTGGTGGGTATCCCCTACGGCGGTGGCAAGGGTGGCGTGGTGGTCGATCCCAAGAAGCTCTCCCAACGGGAGGTCGAGGGGCTGACCCGCCGCTTCGCCACGGAGATCAGCGTGCTCATCGGCCCGGAGAAGGACATCCCCGCGCCGGACG
>JACCQX010000185.1 GCA_013813905.1 Chloroflexota bacterium | reverse complement strand
CCGCTCCAGCGGCAATGGATGAGCTGGTTACGCAATGGCAGCAGGCCCCGGATGCGCTCCACGGTGTGTGGCGCTTCGCTCTGCCAGCGAGCGGTAAAGTGGAGGTCGCCGACGAGGATGCGCAGGTCGCCCATGGCCGGCAGGATAGCCGAGGCGTCGGCGGAGGCGGAGGGAGGCTCCACACGGATGGCCAGGAGTGAAGCGCGTCCCGAGCGGGAAGCCGCGGCTGTCGCGCGGCCGACGGTCTCGACCCATGTGCTGGACACGCAGGCCGGCCTGCCTCGGCCCGGCGTCCGCGTTCGGCTCGTGCGCCTCATCGACGACGGCGCAGAGGTTCCGGCCGGGCAGGGCATCACCGACGCGGATGGTCGTATCCGGTCGCTGCTCCGCGGTGAGCTGACGATCGGCGACTACCGCCTGTACTTCGACCTGCGGGGTCACGGCGGGTCGTTCTTCGAGGCGATGATGCTGCAGATCCACATCGAGGACGCGACGCGCAGCTACCACGTGCCGCTACTGCTGGCGCCCTACGCCATGACCACGTACCGCGGCAGCTGAGATGGAGCAGATCCCGCCCATCGCTGAGCTCGATGCGCTGGGCGCCCCTGCATTCGCTCAAGCACTCGCCCCGCTCTTCGAAGGCGCACCTTCCTTCGCCGCCAGATTGGGCCTTGATCGACCCTTCGGTTCCTATCGAGCGCTGCTCGACCGGGCCCGCGTGGTGGCCCAGGCCATGTCCGAGGCGGAGCAGATCGCCCTGCTGGATGCTCACCCGCGGATCGGTGCCCCACCGGCGACCGTGTCCCCGCTGTCCTTTCGTGAGCAGGGCTACGACCGCGAGTCCCGAGAACAGGCGGGCGACTCAGTTGGCGGGCCGGCCGCCACGGCTGAAGAGAAGGTGATCAGGGAGCGACTGGCCATCGAGCTCCAACGCCTCAACGCCGCCTATGAATCGCGCTTCGGCTTCCGCTTCGTCATCCACGTGGCCGGCCGCTCCCGTGCGGACATCGCGCGAGTCATGGAGGAGCTTCTATCCGCTGAAGGCCAAGACGAGAAGCGGCGGGCCCTCAACGACGTGGTGAACATCGCGCAGGACCGACTCGTGCGCCTGCGGGCAGCGGAGGCGGCCGGTTGAAGACGGAGATCCACTACGGCAAGGCAGCCGTATCCACGTACCGCACCTATGCAACGCCGTTGCGCGGCGTCACACGTATCCCCGAGTCGCCCTTCACCGGACGCGAGAACGTGCTGTTCGCGGCGGAGCTCGACGTGCGTGTGCTGGGCGAGGGCTTCCTGCCGGCCTACACAGAGGGTGACAACCGGCGGGTCGTGGCCACCGACACGATGAAGAACTTCATCCATCGCGAGTCGCTGGCCTTTACCGGGTCCACGCTGGAGGGCTGGCTCTTCTTCATCGGGCGCCGCTTCCTGGAGACGTATCCGCACATGGAGCGGCTGGTCATGACGGGCCGGGAGACGCCCTTCGCGGCGGCGGTCGTGCCCGGCGACGAGGGCACGTGGCGCGACAGCGCGGTCCTGTTCCACCGCACGCGCGCCAGTCACGCGACCGCATCGGTGGGCGTGGACCGGGTCGCCGATGGCCGGATCGTGCCCTGCGACCTCCGATCGGGGCGAGAGGGCCTCCAGCTGATCAAGGTCTCGGGTTCCAGGTTCGCCTCGTTCGCGCGGGACGAATACACCACCCTGCCGGAGCGCCCTGACCGTCCGCTCTACATCCACTGCGACATCGGCTGGCGCTACTTGGAGACCGAATGGGGCGCCGCCCTGGACCCGCAGCCAGCGCACTATGTCGCTCCAGAACAGGTGGCGGACCTCGCAGCCACGGTCTTCGAGACCTTCGTGAGCCTCTCCATCCAGCACCTGGTGCATGAGATCGGCCAGAGTATGCTCGAACGCTGGCCGCAGCTGATGGAGGTCTCCTTCGAGGCGGAGAACCGGCTATGGGACCTGTCGCACACCTCCGAGGCTGACCCCCAGGTGAAGGTCTACACCGACCCACGCCCTCCCTTCGGCCGCATCGGCCTGGTGCTCAAGCGCGACTGAGGTGGGCCAGGTCGGCCGGCGTGTCGACATCCGGATTGGTGCCTGACACATCCACGAACAAGACCAGGTCCGGCCTCGCGCGCAGGAGCGGGCCGAACCCTCGGTCACCTTCCATTTCGGCAGCGAGGGGCCACGCCGCCCGCCGCACCAGCAGGGGATTGCTGCCGCCTCCCTCGGCGTATCGCGGCGCCACTATGAGCGACATGGGCGTCGCTGCCGCGGCTGCCAACAAGGCCCGCATCACCCCCAGGCGGACGCGCGGTTGGTCGCCGAGCATGATCAGGGCCGCGCCGGTCGACGCCAGCTCGGGCCGCGCCATCTCGACCAGGCCTACTCGGAGGGAAGAGGCGAGCCCTCGCTCCGGATGGGCGTTGATTACCCGCCGTTCCTGCCGCCAGGCGATGCTCGCCTCGATCGAGTCGGCGGCGGGTCCGCTGCCCAGCACGACTACCGTCGCAGCGGACCGCAACTCGGCGGCGCGATCGAGAACGTGCTCCAGGACGGGCCGGCCATCGAGCGGCGCCAGCAGCTTGGAGGCGGCGACACCGTCACGCGCCGGCTGGTCGGTCCCAGGGAGGCCGGCCGAGAAACGCGACCCTGCGCCGGCTGCCAGGACCAATACCGCCACGTCCGATGGCTTCATTCGATGTCGCTCCAAACGACCCGTCGCTGGGCCTCCCCCCGGCACGCATCTACGGCTCGCTGCCTGTCGCTGCTCGTCAGGGCGTCACATGCGTATGCACGTCGGCGCGTGTGCCTTCACCTGTCGGCACGGTCAGCCGCCTCGAGCCTAGGGTCGAGCGGCCAACGCTCGGTCTAAGGAGCGATCCGGACTCGCATCAGCCCCGCCCCGATACGCGACACCCAAAGGTCGCCATCGACATGCACGATGTCATAGTACGGCCCCACAGGTACGTCAAGGATGTCCGCGATCTCGTCGGTCGTGGGATCGACCCGCGCGATGCCGTCGGGATGGGCCACCCACACGGAGCCGCTGCCGGTGGCAACGCCCACGGAAGGACCGAGGCCGGTGCCCGCGACGGTTGCAACGACTTGGTTCGATCCTGGATCGATGTGGCTCATCGTCAAGTTGTACCGGTTCGTCACCCAGACTCCGCCCTCACCAACGGCGATGGTGTGCGGCCCTCCGCCCACCTCGATCTGGGCGACGACTTCATCGGTGCCAAGCTCGGGGCCTCGACCCGCGTGCAATTGGCGGCAATGGCCTCGAACCTCTGAGCCTGTCGCGCGCGGAGCGTCGCGAGGCGTGCGCCCCGTCGTGTCGCTCGTACGGTGCGTCGCCCTTCGTATGATGCGCGTCTGGCACGGGCAGAAGTCGACCGTGGATCGTCACCGCAGCCAGGTGAGGGAGGACACGAGACATGGAACCGAGTCCCATGCCCCGCTACGACATCTCGAACGACGGCATGGGGCCCTACGCGATCTTCTACTGCGATCGCGACGAGCGTGAGTACCGCAGCAACCCCAGCATCGGCACGACCATCAAGGAGAACGTGCAGCGCGGCGCCCTGGGCGGCTTCCTGCGCAACATCCCGATCGTCGGCGCCTCGGCGGCCAACGAGGTCGAGAACGACCGTTATCGCACGGACATGAGTCCCCAGGAGCTCCAGAGCGCGTGGGACCAGACCCGTCAGTTCTTTCGCGAGTGCCCCACCTGTCGCCAGATCGTGTGCATCCCCGACTTCGACGAACCGGCCGGCTTCTGCGACGAGGACTCGCCCAGGGCCGCCGAGGTGGAAGCGGCAAAGGCGCAGCAGGCGGCGCAGGCTTGGAAGGGCATCGCCGATGCCTTCGGCGTGACCGGCGCTATCCAGAAGGGCATGGCCAACGCGGCGGCCCAGGCGGAAGCCGGTCAGGCCACCTGTCCGACCGATGGCACCAAGGCGCCGGCCGGCACCAGGTTCTGCCCCCACTGCGGGTCCCAGATGACGCAGCCGGGAACCTCCCCTGCCGCGGCCGCTGGCCCGAGCACCTGCGCGAGCTGCGGGACCGCGCTGGCGGCCGGCATGAAGTTCTGTCCGGATTGCGGTGCCGCCGCACCCCAGCCGAAGGCCTGCGCGAGTTGCGGCACCCAGCTGACGGCCGACGCCAAGTTCTGCCCGAACTGCGGAACGCCTTCGGCCTGACCGCCCGTCCGGGTAATACCATCACACCATGCCCGCATCGTCGGAGGGGGCCCTCCACACCAACCGCCTGGCCGCAGAGACCAGCCCATACCTGCTGCAGCACGCTCACAACCCGGTCGATTGGTACCCCTGGGGAGCCGAGGCGCTGACACGAGCCCGGGAAGAGGCCAAGCCCATCTTCCTCTCTATCGGCTATGCCGCGTGCCACTGGTGCCACGTCATGGAGCGCGAGTCGTTCGAGGATCCGGCGACCGCCGAACAGCTCAACCGCGACTTCGTGCCCGTCAAGGTGGACCGGGAGGAGAGACCGGACCTGGACGCCGTGTACATGGACGCCGTGCAGGCCATGACAGGGCAGGGCGGCTGGCCGATGAGCGTCTTCCTGACACCCGACGGGCGGCCGTTCTACGGTGGCACGTACTTCCCCGACGAGCGGCGCCACGGCATGCCCAGCTTTCGCGAGGTGCTGGACGCGGTGCAGCGAGCCTGGACGGCCGACCGTGCGGCCGTCGAGACAGCGGGTGATCGCCTGGTGGAGGCCATCGATGCATCGGCCCGCGCGGCGGCGGTCAACGCCGAGAGTGCTCCCGGCCCAAGAGACGTTTCAGCCTGGATGCTTGATCCGGCGGCAGCCGAGCTGGAGCGGGGCTTCGACCAGGCCAACGGGGGCTGGGGTCGCGCGCCCAAGTTCCCGCAGTCGATGGCCATCGAAGCCCTGCTTCGTCACCATGTGCGCTCGGGTGATGCGCGTTCGCTGGCCGTGGCCCGCCGATCGCTGGATCGCATGGCGGCCGGCGGGATCCACGATCACCTGGCCGGCGGTTTCGCCCGGTATGCCACGGACCCGGCCTGGCTGGTGCCGCACTTCGAGAAGATGCTCTACGACAACGCGCAGCTGGCACGCGTCTATCTTCACGCCTGGCAGCTCACCGGAGATCCGCTCTACGGAGATGTGACGAGGACTACCCTCGACTACCTGCGCGTCAACCTCACCACGCCCGACGGCGCTTTCGCCGCCAGCGAGGACGCCGATACGGAAGGCGTCGAGGG
>JACCQX010000172.1 GCA_013813905.1 Chloroflexota bacterium | reverse complement strand
GGGCACGTCTTGCCGAGGGGGAGGAGGCGCTGGCGGCGGCGACCGTCGCGGCGCGGGACCTGGTCGCTGCGCGCGATGCGCTGCTCGAACACGTGGGTGGGGCGCGGTTGGGAGCGGCCACCCGGGACCAGCTGGTGACGATCCAGGCGGCCGAGGACGCCGTGGCGCGACTGCCCGAAGCCTGGGCCAGCGTCACGGGATCGACGGAGCCCCGCCTCACGCAGGGGCTCATCAGCATCGAACGGGTGCGCGGCACCCTCAACGAGGCGACCGCCGCGCTAGACTGATGGGCACGCCACCGCGCCATGTGGGGAATCCGAGTCGTCCCCCGAGGCAGGCGCTAGACGCCGCGTAACGGCGTCTCGACCAGTCCAGAGCGGACCTGCCGCTCAGCGAGGAGCGAACTCATGCAGATCCGCCTGATAAGCGCCCGACCCTGGGAGGTCGAGGCGGACGTGCTGGCCGTGCCGATCACCTGCGAGGAGCCTTCGGATGAGATCCTGGCCGAGCTGGACCGACGGCTGGGAGGCGCACTCGGCTCGTACCGAGAGGTGGGTGAGCTGGCGGGCAAGCCCTGGTCCTCAGCCCTGGTCCGTGGCGCGGAGATGGGCGCGGACTGGGTCCTGGGCATGGGCGTGGGCAAAGCGGAAGACTTCGACCGAGTGATCGCGCTGCGTCTGGGTGCCGCCATCGAACGACGCCTCATCGGCCGGTCCGTGCGGCGACTGGGCGTGTACCTGCCATCCGGGCTCGTCTCGGACGGCGGGCTGGAGGTGGCCGCGGCGGTCGAGATGCTGGCTCGTGGCGTCATCGAAGGCATGGCCGACCCGTACGCCATCTATCGCCAGGGCGTGGAGGCGGATCTGCCGCCGCAGTTGGACGAGCTGGTGCTGTGCGTGCCAGACGGAGACGTCACCGCGCTGACCGCGGCAGCGGAGCGCGGCATGATCATCGGGGAGGGGGGCAATCGGACTCGCCGCCTCGCGCAGCGGGCCAGCAACGACGTGAGCCCCGAGGTACTCGCCGATGAGGCGAGTGCCATCGCCGCCGAGCACGGGCTGACCGTCGAGACGTTCGGGCCGGAGAAGGCCGCCGAGCTGGGCATGGGCATGTTCCTGGCCGTCGGCCGGGGCAGTGACAACCCGCCGCGCTTCATCTCCATCCGGTCTGGCGAGCCCGGTTCGACCGACTCGCGCGGACGCCTGCTAGCCATGGTGGGCAAGGGCGTGACCTTCGACTCGGGCGGCATCAGCATCAAGCCATCCGAGCGGATGGAAGAGATGAAGATGGACAAGACGGGTGCCTGCACGGTGCTCGCGGCCATCGGCACCATCGCCCGTCTGGCGCCCGGGCTGCCGGTCCTGGCCGTGGCGCCGGCCGTGGAGAACATGCCCGGCTCGCACTCCACGCGGCCGGGTGACGTGGTCCGGGCCATGAACGGCAAGGTCGTGGAGGTCAACAACACCGACGCGGAGGGCCGCCTCATCCTGGGCGACGCGCTGACCTGGGCGGAGGGCCAGGGCGCCACACATCTGATCGACGTGGCCACGCTCACCGGCGCCGTGGAGCGGGCCTTCGGGAAGCTGATCACGGGCGGATTTGGCACGCCGCAGGATTGGTGGGACGAGGTGCGTGACGCCGGCGCACGGCAGGGGGAGAGGTACTGGCAGATCCCCTTCGTCGACGAGTATCGCGCCGACATGGAGTCCTGGTACGCCGACTTCCAGAACTCCTCGGGTGCCGAGGGTTCCTTGGTCAAGAGCGGCCTCTTCCTGCGCGAGTTCGTCACCCGACCCTGGGCTCATCTCGATATCGCCGGCACGGCCTACCTGCGCAAAAGCACCCCTTGGGCGGCGCGCGGCGCGACCGGCGTCTCGCACGCCACGCTGGTGGAGGTGGCTCTAGCCGGCCGGTAGGCCGGTGCCTCACGCTGGGTGCGCGGCGTGAGGCGGCTGCGCCACCTCGCGGCGCGTGTGCCGTCAGCGGCGCGGCCTCGTGTGCAGGGCCCGATCGGTCGGACCCTCGCGGACGATCAGCATCACGCCCATCGCCAGTGGTTGCCATCCGAATCGCTCCCGAGCGATCACGGCCGCCAGCCGTTCCTTTTCGTCAAGCTTGCGCAGCGTCGCTTCGATGGACGCCAGCTCCGATTTGATCTCCACCACGAGCAGGGTCCGGCTCAGTGCATGCCAGGCGAGGATGTCGATGGAGCCGCGCTCACCGAATCGGGAGTAGGAGACTTCCACCGCCACCTGCCAGCCAAGGCCGGCGGGGATCCCCACGACTTCGCTGGCGAGTGATGCGTGTCCCTCGTCGAGGAGCCGGTCGAGCTGGCCGCCTCGCCATCGCACTTCCGTCACGAGCCGCCCATCGAGAGCATTTGTGACGGCCTTGATGGTGCGGAGGGACAAGCTATCAAGGTACCCCCGCTCGATTTCCGACACGGTCGACTGGCTCACGCCGGACGCTCGTCCAAGGTCCAGCTGACGCCAACCGCGCCGGCGCCGAAGTGCCCGCACCACCAGGCCGAGTCGCCGCTCATCCATCCTGCCCAGCATCGGCCCTGGCGGTTCGCTGGTCCTTATCCCGGGACCATCGATCGGTTAACGGGCTCGCTTGTTTGCCCGCGCAGGACGGATGCCTGAGCCCGGGGCTCCTATCGCTCCTATCACCTTCGGATGGGGCGGAATGGGTAGGACCATCGGGTCGATGGACTTGCCACCACACCGGACCGCACACTTGTTGGGATGAACCGCTACGTCTGGCGCCTGCTCTCCGACCCGCCGCTTTCAACCCGCGGCCTCGACTGATGCCCATTGCTGCCGTCCTGGCAGGCGCGTCGGGCGCGCTCCTGGGGTTCCTGGCCGACCGTCTCGCGGCGCGCTGGCCGGAGCACGGGGTCGATGCCTTCCGCCGGCTTGACTGGCGCACCGCCCTCCTCGTCGTCGCCGGGGTGCTGTCCTTCGCCGCTCTGTTCGTACGCTGGAGCGACCCGCGCGATCTCCTGGTGCTGGGCATCTACTTCGCCGCCCTCGTCGTGCTCTTCGCCACCGACCTGGACCAGAAGCTGTTGCCCGACCTCATCACGCTCCCGCTGATGGCCTATGCGCTGGGAATGTCGCTGCTCGGCTGGAACCCGCTGCTGGAGGACAAGAGCCTGGGCCTCATCAGCGGCATCGCGGCCGGCCTAGGCGCGCCGGTCTTGCTCTTCCTCTCCGATCGGCTGCTGGGCGGAGCGCTGGGCATGGGCGACCTGAAGCTGGCGGTCAGCGTCGGCCTGATGTCGGGCGTGAGCGGCCTGTTCGCAGGCTTCGTGGTCGCCTCGGCGCTCTCGTCCATCGTCCTTCTGGCGCTCATCGCCGCGCGCCGCATCGGGCTCCGCAGCGCCATCCCATTCGGGCCCATCCTCATCGCCGCAGGCATCATCGCGGCGCTGTTGCCAAGCTGAGCCGGCGTCGCTGACTGATGCTCCGCGGCGCGGTGTAGCATCGCGGACGTGAAGCGCGTCCTGGCGGTCATCCTCGCAGGCGGGGAGGGTGAGCGTCTCTCGCTTCTGTCGGCCGTGCGCGCCAAGCCGGCGGTGCCCTTCGCCGGCAAGTACCGGATCATCGACTTCACACTCTCGAACTGCGTGAACTCGGACATCGACAACGTGGTCGTCCTGACGCAGTACAACCCGCGCTCGCTCAACGACCATCTGGGTGCGGGCCGGCCGTGGGATCTTGACCGTACCACCGGCGGCATCCGCACGATGCAGCCGTATATCGCGCGCAACCGTCCCACCGAGTGGTATCGCGGCACGGCGGACGCCGTGATGCAGAACCTGGAGCCGCTGCTGCAGTCCCGGGCCGAGATCATCCTGGTGCTGGCCGGCGACCACATCTACAAGATGGACTACCAGCCCTTCGTGCAGGCGCATCGGCGACGCCGGGCCGATGTCACGATCGCGGTCAAGCGCGTCCCGTTGGGCGATGCTCACCGCTTCGGCGTGTTGGCGCTGGGCGACAACGACGAGGTCACCGACTGGCAGGAGAAGCCCCGCCAGCCCAAGAGCGATCTGGCCAGCCTGGGCATCTACGTCTTCTCCAGGAAGTCGCTCCTGAAGTGGCTGCGCGAGGATCGCATCGACTTCGGCCGCCATGTCGTCCCAGCGATGCTGGCCGGCGATGCCCGGGTCTTCGGCTACCGTTTCGAGGGCTACTGGCAGGATGTGGGGACCGTGGAGGGCTACTGGCAGGCCAACATGGAGCTGCTGGACGATCATCCCTCGCTGGACCTCTACGACCGCGAGTGGGTCGTCCACACGCGTTCGGAAGAGCGTGCCCCCGCGCGCATCGGCCCGACCGCCAACGTGCATCGCAGCCTGGTCTCCCATGGCTGTCAGATCGCCGGCACCGTCGAGCGGTCGGTGCTTTCGCCGGGTGTGCGGATCGATCCCGGGGCGGTCGTTCGTGACAGCGTGATCATGTTCGACACTGTGGTACGGGCGGGGGCCGTCGTGGACCACGCCATCATCGACAAGGAGGTCTCGATCGGACCCAACGCAGTGGTCGGCATGGGCGCCAACGACAAGCCGAACGAGCTCGAGCCAGAGCGCCTTTACGCCGGCATCACCCTCATCGGGAAGCGCGCCCAGATCCCGGCCAACGTGCGTATCGGACGCAACGTGCGCATCGACGAGGACGTGCGTGTGGCCGACTTTCGCTCCGTGCGCAGTGTCCCGACGGGAGCCACGGTCCAGCATCGAGGTGCCGGGGCGGAGGGAGCTGCGGCGGCTCAGCACAGGAAGCGGTCGACAGCCACGGCGGCGAACGGATCCGGTCAGGCCGCGAGCGGCTCCGATCGGGCGGCCAGCGCAGCGGCCAGCGATCCCTCCCGCGCTTAGGTGCGACCGGACGAGATCGATCGCTGGCTGGCGGAGGCGGGCATCGAGCCCTTGGAGCGGGTGGAACGCGAAGGGGCCGTCTCCTGGGACCTGCTCCTGGATGGAAGGCGGCGCCACGACATCCGCGTGACCCTCATCCTGGACCCGGCGCTGGCCCTGGTGGGCTGGGTGCATTACGCGCCGCAGCTGCCCGACACTTTCCGCAAGAGCTACGAGCGCTTCCTGCGCTGGAACGATGAGCTGCCCTTCGCCAAGTTCGCGCTGTCCGAGGACCTGCGCCCCATCCTGACCTCGGAGGTGCCCATCGATCGGCTGGAGAGCGAGTCCCTGGGCCTGACGTTGGCCCGGCTGCTGGCCATCTGCGACCTGCTCCTCGAGGAGTCCGTCCGCTGGCTCTGGCCGGGCGCCAAGCGGGCACCCATGCCCGACCGACCCTCCCGCCAGGTGGCCCTGCTGGATCGCTACGCGCCCCATTTGGCGGAGCTGGCAGCGCCCGACCCCTGAGGCGCATTCACGCTGCGCTACACTCGGCGGCCGACGGCCAGCCGCGTATGCGCCGTCCCCGGAGGACAGCAGCAGGCTCGTGGCAGAAGTCGTGATGCGACGTCGTCGCCCATCCAGAGAGATCCTGACGGGCGAGTCGGCGGACGTCTATTTCGCTCGTGCCGACGAGATACTGGCCGCCGAGGGCCTCGACCCGCTGGTCACCTTGGAGATCTTCTCGCGTCGTTCGGGCGTGCTGTGCGGCATCGATGAGGCCAAGGTGCTCATCGCCCACGTCCTGGGCGACTGTCCGCCAGACGAGGCGCAGGTGCAGGCACTATCAGATGGTGACTCCTTCGACTCCCGAGAGGTGGTGCTTCGGATCCGGGCGCGCTACCGGGCCTTCGGGCTCTACGAGACGGCCATCCTGGGCATGATGGCCCAGTCCACCGGTTGGGCCACGGCCGCCCGCGAGTGTGTCGAGGCGGCGGCGCCCAAGCCGGTCATCAGCTTCGGGGCACGGCACGTGCACCCGGACATCACCGACACGTTGGACTACGCGGCCATCGTGGGGGGCTGCGTGGGTGCCTCGACCCCGGCTGGTGCCCGTCTGGCAGGCCTCAACCCCACGGGCACGATGCCCCACTCGCTGGTGCTGATCTTCGGTGACACCGTACGCGCTGCGGAGGCCTTCGATCGCGTGCTTTCCCCGGACGTGCCACGCGTCGTGTTGGTGGACACCTTCCGCGATGAGGCGGAGGAGGCGCTGCGTGTCGCCTACGCTCTCGGGGACCGGCTCTACGGCATCCGCCTGGACACGCCCGCCGAGCGGGGCCGTGTGACGGTCGATCTGGTGCACGAGGTCCGCGCTCGACTCGATCAGGCCGGCTTCGGGCACGTACGCATCATCGTCAGCGGCGGTCTGGATCCCGAGCGCATCCGTTCATTCCAGGAGGCCGGCGCTGAGGTCGACTCCTTCGCCGTGGGCAGCCACATCAGCGGAGCGCGGCCCATCGACTTCACCGGGGACCTGAAGGAGATCGACGGCCGGCCCATCGCCAAGCGCGGGCGGATCCCGGGGCCGACCGAGAGCCCCCGGCTACAGCCGGTCGACCTCTCCGCCTGGCGGGCGTCCTAGCCGTCGTCGCCGATGCCGATGACGGCTGAGGCTGCTCGTGGCAGCATGGCGTCATGACCGACGAGCGGCTCGGAACTGGCGGCCATGAAAGCCCCGACGATGCCAGCCTTCTAGAGGACCTGGCCGAGCGCGAGACGGCTTATGGGCTCTTCCAGCGTGCCGATGCGCTCATGCGGCGGCGCCACCACGCACAGGCCGCTGTGCTGCTGGAGCGGGCCGCACGCCTGGAGCCGGGCAAGGGATCCATCGTGGAAGCCCTCGGCCGGGCCTATTACAACAGCGGACAGCACCGCCGAGCGGCGGAGACCTTCGAGGCGCTGTTGGGCATCGATCCCTCGGCGGCCTACGGCCACTTCGGACTGGGTCAGGCCTTGAAGCAGGTCGGGCGCAGGAAGGAGGCCCGGACCCACCTGCGGTTGGCCTGCGCCATGGCTCCCGATTCGCGCCTGTACCGCGACGCCCTCGCTCGACTCGGTGCGAGCGAGTAAGGTTCCAGCGTGATCGAGCAGCGCGGTCGCGCCTTGGCGCTGGGTATGGGCGGCCTGCTCGCGGTCCTGCTGCTTGGAGTGGTCATCATCCTCGCCTCGCGGCCACCCGAACGGACGGCCTCCGAGAGCCCATCCGCCTCGCCCAGCTTCTCAGCCTCCCCTTCGGCGAGCACAAGTCCCAGTCCCTCGCCCTCGGTCTCAGCGTCGCCATCGCCATCGCCATCGCCATCGTCGAGTCCCAGCCCCAGCCCGAGTCCGAGTCCCTCGTCATCCCCTGTACCGTCACCCAGTCCCAGTCCCAGCCCGAGTGCCTCGCCCAGCCCGACCCCGAGTGCCTCGCCCGGCCCGACCCCGAGCGCGGCCCCATCGACCTTCCCCGGTGCCTCGCCTAGCGCGCCGCCGCCGCCTACCCCCACCCCCAGTCCTACGGCGCTGCCTACGGACGGCCCGGTGCCCGAGCCGACCGCGACCGGCGTGACGCTCTCGGGCGCCTCGATCGAGTTCCAGGGCGTCGGTTTCGACGGTCCGGCCGCGGACGCCAGTCGCGAGCGCATCTTCACCTTCGTCTCGCGCTCCGCCGGCATCGTGGAGGCGTCGGCGGAGGCGGAGGCTAGCGGCTCCGACAGCATCCGCCTGTGTCTGGGTCGCGGGGCGCCCGGCAGCGTGACCGCTCAGCGATGTCGGGAGTCGGCGGAGGCCACGGTGACGTCGGCGGCGAGCGGCGCGGAAACGCCCTGGACCGTCACCCTGATCGGGGCCGAAGGGGCCGGCGGCACGGCCAACCTGGTGCTCAGCTTCCCGTCGGATGAGCCCTCCGTGACGGTCGATGGCTTCCGCTTCCAGGGGCTGGCTTTCGGGGACTTCAACGGCTTCGTGGCGGACGTGCAGGCGACAGGCGCCGGGAACCTGGGCGTGGCTGCCACCTGGAGCGGCGGTTCGGTGCCCTACCGTCTGACCTTTGCCGACGACGACGCCATCATCGAGGAAGAGACCGGGGAGGGGATGGCGGTCAGCACCACGGTCGCGGTGAGCAGCGCCGGGGCCTATCGCATCGCGCTCGGCAACCAGCAGGAGTTCGCCGAGCAGGATCTCACGCTCCGCGCGACGATCTCCTGGCCCTAGGGCACTTCACCCGGCTAGCCGCCGGTCGTCAGCTCGTCCCGGAGCTCGCCGCGCGCCGCCAGGCGGGCCAGCCAGAAGAGGCCGACCAGTGACTTGGCATCGTCGATGAACCCTTCCTCGGCCATCTCCACGGCGCGTCGCCAGGGGATCCGCACCAGGTCGAGCCGCTCATCTTCCGCTGGACCCGCGTAGCCCTCCACTGGCGTCAGGCCGGTCGCAAGGTAGAGATGCATCTCCTCCGTCGCGAAGCCCGGCGCGGTGAAGAAGCGGCCCAGCTGCCGCCACTCACGGGCCGCGTAGCCGGTCTCCTCGCCCAGCTCCCGAGGAGCGGCCAGCTGAGGGTCCTCGATGGAGCCATCGGCCGCGCGATCGAGCGTGCCGGCGGGCAGCTCCAGACAGACCCGACCCACGGGCGCGCGGAACTGGCGCACCAGCAGCACATCGCCATCGACAAGCGCCACGATGGCCACCGCGCCCGGGTGCACGACCAGCTCGCGGCGATGACGTCGCCCGTCGGCGTCCTCGACGGTGTCCACCCGAAAGGTCAGGTACTCGCCGTCCAGCACGACCCGTCGCTCGACGGTACGTTCGATCAGGCGCTCGTCATCCATCTGCGGAGTATGGCGGCCGGCGACCAGGCGTCAGGACACGCGGGGCAAGCGGCCGGTGCGGACGGGATGCCGCCGATGCTCGCGGCACGCGGTCCTAGTACGACCGGACCATAGAGCCGTGGAGGCCTGGCCGCCTAACCTCCTCCTGCCGGGACGGACCCGGCCTCACGCCCCCAGAGCCCACTGGAGAATTCCCCCGATGGCCAGTCTCACCTCCGTCGCCTTTCGACTCGTCGTCCTGTCCTCCTTCGTGCTGGTGCTCGCGGCCCCGTTCCGCTGGCACCTGTAGGCACCATCCCCGGCCGGCCGGCCCACTCGGGGACGTCGGTCCTTGCGGACCGGTGCTCTCTGCTACGGTTGGCGCCCAGGAGGCACCAACACCTTGCCGCAGATGGATCTCATCGGTTGGATCTTGGTCGGGCTCATCGCCGGCGCCCTGTCCGGCGTCGTCTTCGGCGATCGCACTGCACGCGGCTGCCTGCCCAACCTGCTCATCGGTGTGCTGGGCGGTGTGGTCGGTGGCTATCTGGCACGCGAGTTCTTCGACGTCGACCAGACCGTCGGCTTCCTGGCCGCCGTGGCGGTCGCCTTCGTCGGTGCGGTCATCGTTCGCTTCCTCCTTGCCCTCGTGGCGCCCACCGGAAGGCGCTGAGACCTCCCTGGAGGTCGGCGTCGTCTCCGATACCCACCTGCCGCGCCTCGGGCGGCGCCTGCCCCAGCCCCTGGTCGAGGGGCTGCACGCGGCGAACGTGCAACGGATCCTGCACCTGGGCGACTGGACGCAGCCGTTCGTCTTGGAGTTGCTGGCCGAGATCGCGCCGACCGACGGGGTCGCCGGCAATAACGACCCGCCGGAGTTGGTCGAGCGGCTGGGGTGGCGCAAGGTGGTGGACATCGACGGTGCACGGCTGGGGCTCATCCATGGCCATCAGGGACCGGGACGGACGACGCCGCAGCGAGCGCAGCGGGCCTTCGCCGATGAGCCTCCGCTCGCGGCCATCCTCTTCGGCCACAGCCACATTCCCGTGGTCGAGCAACTGCCCGACGGTCCGTGGCTGCTGAACCCGGGCTCACCGACCGATCGACGGCGCCAACCGCGCTACTCGTGGGCGCAGGTGACCATCGAAGACGCCGCCATCCTGGACATCCGGCTCCACTTCTTCGACCGCCCCGTCACATAGCAGGAATCCCGCCGCCCGCTCCAGCATCCGCGGGAAGCGCATTGGTCGATCCGCACCGAGAGTCGATGGCCACCACGACGTGCATCTATGTGTCGGTCATGCTCGGCTTCGTCCAACTGGACGCGCAGGGGCGCAAGGTCGCGTGGCCCATCAGTGACCGCGAGTTCAGCATCGGATGAGGAGAGACTGATGGCCTGCTCCGCATGGAGCCGAAAGGCGGGCCAGTCAGTTGGTTCGCAGCGCGGCAAGCCGAGCCGATAGTGCGGCTTGCTTGGTCGAGTACCGCGGCCGTCCGGCGAGGTCCTCCATCTCCCACGGATCCGCTTGGAGGTCGTACATCTCCACCCGACCGTCATCCCACTCGATGTAGTGCCAGCGCGTCGTTCTGACGGCGTGCCAAGGCATGACCGCGGGAGTCGTGCCCAGGTTGCCGTTCGGGTGACTCTCCAGCATGTCCTCGCGCCGTTCCCATGGTTGATCGAGCAGCGTCTGCGCGAAGCTAGCGCCGTCCACCCAGGGCATCGAGGCTCCGGCCAGCTCGGCCAGCGTGGGCGCAAGGTCGATGTTGGAGACCAGTCCATCCTCGACGCGCGGTTGGACACCGCGAGCGGCCT
This sequence comes from Chloroflexota bacterium, assembly GCA_013813905.1. GTDB lineage: Bacteria > Chloroflexota > Limnocylindria > Limnocylindrales > CSP1-4 > Palsa-1032. The sequence goes on along the minus strand of JACCQX010000172.1, from coordinate 835 downwards.
CCCACCGAGCGTAGAACGGGAGGCGCGTGGCATAGGGGACGTCCTTCATGGGCCAGCCGTGGGCGCCGTATGCCATCCCGTTGTCGGAGAAGAACAGCGCCAGGGTGTTCGTCAATCGCCCTTGAGAGGCCAGTTCCTTTCGCACGCTTCGCCAGAGGTCATCGACAGCGAGCAGCGCCTCGCATTCCGCGACGAGCGACCGGCCCTTCGGGTCCGTGCCCTCGTAGTTCGGCGGCTTCCATGGCTGGATGTCGGCACAGAGTGGGCTTCCGTCATGACGTGGGTGTGCGACCGGCGGCTGGGGCCCGTCTGCTGTCAACCCATCGCCGTGGGGGGCAAAGGGCGTCAGATAGAGGAACACCGGCTTCCCGGCGGGAGCCTTCTTCAGATATCGGAGGGCGTGGTCGCGCAAGATGTCGGTGCTGTAGCCGCCGGGCTGAGAAGACACGCCTTGGACCCACCAGTGATTGTCGTAGTAGCCACCGTCCATGATGGCCACCTTGTTCCAGCCGGGCGGTCGCTTGGACTCCAGCAGCCGGGTCATGTTGAAGTACTTGCCCGTCATCGCGGTGAAGTAACCCTGCTCGTTGAGCGCTGTGGCCAGCGTGTTGGTCGGATCGAAGAGGCGCGCGTCGTTGCGGTCCACGCCATGGTTCGCCACATGCTGGCCGCTCAGGAATGCCGCCCGAGCGGGACAGCACAGCGGCGTCTCCGTATATGCGTTGTCGAACCGGATGCCCGTGCGCAGGAAGAATCTGCGGATGGCGGGCAGCCGCTCCAGCACGCGCTCGTCGATGGCGCCTAAGTCATCGACCATGAGGACGACGATGTTCGG